>JAMYWE010000002.1:0-63658 GCA_038070365.1 Streptomyces sp. M19
GCAGGCCCGCGGCTGCCCGACCGGCAGGTGCCCCGGAGACCGTCGCCCGGCAGCACGCCGCCGTGCCCACCCGCGAGCAGCTGCACGCCGAGCAGTTCGACCAGGTCGCCGACGCCGCCGAACTGGACCTGCTGGGCCTCCTCCTGCGACGGTCCGCGGCGGCCCACGACCCGCTCGCCGCCGTCCGCGCCTTCTTCGGCCCCGACTTGGCGGCCGTCTTCACCCCGACACGGATACCTGCGTCCTCGGCGGGGTGTTCGCGGTCGGCGGCCGTGAGATGGCCGTCCGGTGGCACCAGGGCCCCGCCCCGGGCTGGCAGGCCCGGACGGCCTGCCCCGGCGGCTGCCCGGGGCCCGCCTGGACCGCCGTCACTCACCCCGCCGACCTGCTGGCCGTCTACGAGGGCGAGCCGCCGGGCGGTGCCCGGTGCGACCGCTGTCACTGCTGGCGTTGGTCCGGCGCCGCCCGTCCCGCCAGCTGACCCTCCGGCAGATATCCGCACGTCCTTACCCGTCAGTCCTGTTGGACCTAACAGGTCCAACAGGGCCGTCTCTGATCAGGAGAACTGCCCGTGTCCGTGTCCTTCAGCGTCGTCGTGGTGCTGACCGTCGCCGTCCTCGTCCTGCTGCGCAGCGGCACGCTGCGCATCCTGCCCGCCCTCGCCGCCATCGGCCTGGGCTTCTTCCTCGCGGCCACCCGCGCCGCCGGGCCATCAACGACGGCGCCGCCGGAGCCGCCCACCTCCTCGCCCAGATCAACTTCTGACCGATCGGAATCCGCGTGAGCACTCACATCACCGTCAGCCACGGCAGTAATTTCGATGGCGTCGACACGATCCCCGTCCGCCAGCTGCGCGACCTCGGAGATCACCTCCGCGGCGTGCTTCCCTGCGCCGAGTACCCGCCGCTGACCCGGCTCCTGGACGACGCCGGCGAGACCGGGCACGCCATCGACGCCGACCAGGCCGCGCTCCTCGCGATCCTGCTGCGCCGCGCCGCCGCCCACCGCCGCCTGCGGAAGCCGTTCCGCGAACTCGCCGCGCTCCTCGGCATCGCGGCCGCCACCGCCGCCGCCTCCGCTGAGCCCTGGACCTGGACCACCACCGGGGCGGTGGCGGGCTGATGTTGCTCTTCGAGAGCCTGCTGGCGCATCTGGCCGGCGACTACCTCATGCAGTCGGACTGGATGGCGACGGAGAAGGTCAAGCGGTGGTGGCCCGCCGTGGTTCACGGGATCACGTATGGACTGCCGTTCGTGCTGATCACGCAGTCCCCGCTTGCCCTGGCCGTGATCGTGGTGACGCACATCGTGCTGGACCGCTATCGGGCCGCGAAGTATCTGGTCTGGGCGAGGAACCTGCTGGCGCCCGCTTCGCGACGGGTGAAGTGGGCCGATGTCCAGGCGAACCAGGGTCGCCTGTGACCGTGCCGTCCGGGCTGGCGAACGCTTTGGTCATCGTCGCGGACAACACGGTGCATCTGGCGATCAACGCCGCCGCCCTGACGTGGTGGGGTGAACTGCTCCACCGCTCAGACCCGTTAGACCCAACACCCCCGCGCTGTCACCCCGGCGCGACAGCATGAGCCGGGGCCGCCGAAACCGGCCCCGGGCTCACCACGAGGAAACCATGAACGCCACCGACACCGCCCCGGGGCCCGTCTTCTCCGCCGAGGCGTACGCGGCCGTCGAGAAGGCCGCCAAGTCCCTCCACTCCCTGTACGTCCCGAGCGTCCTGGAGCACGCCGCCGAACTGCTGACCACCCTGTGGGCCGCCGGCGAGCAGCACGGGTCACCGCCTCCGAGTGGGGTGGGTGGTCAACCTGCCCGGCGCCGCACTCGACGTCGTCGCCAGCCGGTACGAGCGGCCGACGACGGAACGCACCCTACCGAGACCTTCACTCTGGCCCGGCACCTGCTGGAGGCCCTGACCTCCGACGAGATCGGCCTGAGCGCCACACTCGGACCGCGCGCCAACGTCGTCATCGAGCGCAGCTCAGCCACCCCGCGCGGTGGCTTCCGCGGCGACGCGAACCTGATCGTCGGCATCTACACCGACGGCGGATGGGACATGGCCTTCAACCAGAACGGCGCGTCCGTCCTGAGGATCGTCGCCCCCGCCTCGCAGGCCGGCGCCTGCGAGGTCGCCGAGATCGTCCGGGCCCTCGTGCGCGGCGAACTCGGCAACCCTTCCGCCGCTGACGGGACCGCCGAAACCGGCCCCGCCCCTCCCGAGGAGCCTCTGTGACCACCTGGTCCAGCACCACCCTTGTCCGTATCGCCGACGACTACGACCGCGAGATGGGCGACACCGGCGCCCGCTCGACAGCCGGTTCGGCCGCTACCTCGCCCAGCGCCTGGACGACCTGTGGGACGAGGACCGCACCGACCCGGCCGCCTTCCTCGTGTGGGCCTGGAACGTCGGCACCGGGCCGGTCATGTCCCCGGCTACGTCCGTATCCGCCCCGACCTCGGCGCCGTCCGCCTCACTCAGTCGCAGCTCGACGGTCGCCTCCTGGCCGAGATCGAGACCCCCGTCCAGCACGGTCAGCTCGCGCCGAGCGTGCGCCCGCCGTACGCCGTCCGCGACTGGGAGACCGACCGGTACGAGTACTCCGACGGCCCGCGCGCACTGCAGGCCCCGAGGACGAGTCGAGGCCCGCGCTGCTGCTGGCCGCCACCCTGCGACTGCCGGCGGACGGCTGGACGCTGCACCGGCCCGCCGGGAAGTGGCCGGTGGAGGAACTGCTGATCGACGACGCCAAGCAGGCCGTCGAGGTCGCGGTGCGGAACATCAACGCCGACGCCGGGCCCCGGGTCGCCAAGCTGGTGGGCGCCGAGGGCGGCCACTGGTGAGCGGCCTGCCCGACCCGGCGGACATGTCCCACGCCCTGCTGATCGCCGTGCTCATGCACCACGGCGGCTCCATGGACCTGCCCACCGACGCCTTCGAGGCCGACGCCCTGGGCGACGGCCGCGGCGCCCACCACGCCCTGCAACTCGCCCGGCTCGACGCCCACACGGTCCGGCTGTCCGTCGTCGCCCGACCGCGCGGTGAGGACACCGCCGGCATCGACGTCCGACACCCGTGATCACCCCGAATACGAGAGGATGGAGCCATGAGCGAGGACGAACTGCTGCGACGGCTCAGGAGCTGGAGAACAAGGTCGCGCGCATCGGCGAACTCGAAGCGGAGGTCTCCCGGCTGCGCGAGGACGCCGCGTCCGCCCGGCCCTGGCTGGCATGGCCGACCGCGACGTCGCCGAGATGCGCACCACCATGCGCGGCCACACCAACGTCCTCAATGCCCTGCGCGAGACGCAGCTGGAGCAGGGCCAGGCCCTCAACGCGATGAACGCCACCGTGCGCCAGGTCGCCGAGGTCCTCGGCGGCGTCGCCGCCGGACAGGCACAGCTCGCCGAACGGCTCGCCGAGCACCGCGAGATCCTGGACCGGCTCGACCCCGGCGCACCGGAGTCCTGACCACGACCACGCAGCGCCTCCGGTGGACGTCCACCGGAGGCGCTGCCGCATTCCGTCCGCCGCCTCGCGAGGAGCCGAACGCCATGCACACCGCGCGCGTCCCCGGCCCGGTGTACGGCGCCCTGCACGCCTGCCACCCGCCCGGGACGCTCCCGGCCTGGCTCACCGGACGCGGCCCGCGCTGCGCGACCGGCGCCGCCGTCGACGTCGCCCAGGAGCACGCCGAGGAACTGGCGCCGCTTCTCTGGGGACAGACTGTTCCCGTGATGGTCCGACTCAGTTTGTGCAGGTCAGCGGTAGCACGTTGAACTCTAGCCATCACCGAAGGTGTTGTGGAGTCACTCATGAGGATGATGTTCGGCGACGAGCCGCAGCGATGTGCGAGCATGGCTCCATGCAGCCGGATCGAAAGCGCGCGTGTGAAGCGGAAGCGGGGCCTTGTCATGGCCTTCCTTCTGCGCTTCCCACGCTTCGCCATCGTTCTGGTGCGGGACATTCTGAGTGGGGGCGCTGGCGGAGCAATCTCGCCGGTTGGGGAGCTCAGAGCACCAGGTCGCAGATGGCGCCGGTGTATTCCTGTCCTGCTGTTCGGCTTCAGAGCTAAGAGTTCCTTCCCGAGCCCTTGAGGGCCTCCGGAAGGACCCGTGCGCATGTGGGACGCTGCGCTCATCGATGAGCTGTAAGTGCGGGTTCTCCTCATCTGTTCGTTCAGACGAGAGAGATGCGATCACCCATGTCTTTGCGTGACCCGCTTCAGCGTGGCGAGAACGAACCGTCGGCCCGCGGTGAACGGCCGGCGCCGAGGTCTCAGCGGCCGGCCGGACAGTCCGAGACCGAGAGCGTCCCGAAGGCGGCCGCCCTCGGTGCAGTCAAGGGGACGGCGTTCGGCTTCGGGAGTAAGGCCGGTAGGTGGCTGTGGGATAAGTGCACCGGTCTGAAGGACCTGTTCGACAACGGCGACTGACCGTGCAGCCGTCGGGGACCCGCAGGATGCGGGCCCCGACGGGCCTTCTGTGCCGGTGTGACCGGTGCTGCTCTATTGCTGGTTCGAGTGAGCTGGCCCGCCCTGGTTCAGTGCGCGGGTCAGCTCGCGGTCAGTACTTTGTTGATCCGGCTCTCGCCTCGGACCGGCTTCGAGCCCGGCCCCGGCACCACGGTCACGTGCTGTCCGCCGTCGCCGGGTGTCCACTTGAGCCAGAGCATGAACAGACCCATGTCGCGGGCCGCGGTCCGCCAGTCGCGTCCCGTGCGCACGCACCAGCGCAGGAAGGGGACACCCTTCCGCGTACGACTTGGTCGTACTCTCCGCCCGGTCCCGAGCCAGCCTCAGCTCCCGCAGGAACCGATCGGCGCTGTCCATCACCACCAGGTCGTCATCCACCACGGTCCAGTACCTGGTGCCCGACGGCATCCGTACAGGAAGGCCCGCACTTGTATCCCCACTCCACGAGACGATCGCAACGATCCACCGCAGAGCCACACCCCTGAGTACCGCTGCCGCTTCCCAACGAGAGACGAAGCCGCAGCGTCACACCACAACTACAGAACCCCGGAGAACCGACCTGGTCGCCATAGCGTGGTGGGAGTGTCTGCAGGCCGACGCCGCCCCGGCACGCGCATGACTGCCGGATATCCGGCTCGACGCCGACGGACCAGACCGCTGACTCATTCCTCCGAAGCCCCGGCACCTCCCGCTGCCGGGGCTTCGTCATCCGGACCCGGGCGCCAGGAGTTCCAGGAGCCGCAGACGTCGCAGCCGAGCGCACCGCCGCGCAGCAGCTCCGCCGCCGCCGCGGTCGAGACCCGCTCCGCCGCGCTCGCGGGATCCAGCAGCCGGGTCGGCCGGGGGCATCGGCGGTGTGCAGTACCTGGCGCCAGCCGCCGCCCGGCGGGCGCGACCGCTCGATGACCCACGCGTCGGGCGACCCGTCCGTTCCGGCCGGAACCCGCAGCTGGTACCACCAGCTGCCGTCCGCCGCCTGGCGGCGGTCGACCACCCGCACTGGGATCCGCTGCCCGTCCGGCAGCAGCACCGTCACGCCCGCACCTCCATTGTCGAATAATAGTTCGATTTTGGGTTCTGGGGTTCGTCGACGTCGGAGGCGGTGCAGTGCCGCAGGACTGCGCCGCCTCGCGGCGCGGACCCGGTCGCCTCGCGCGATCCGGGCCCTCGGTGGTCTTCCAACGCTTTCTTCCGAGCGTCCCGCTGAACACCCATAGCGGCCATCCCTCACAAGAGGGATGAAGTGGAGGTCATGCATGGACATCAGTTTGATTCCGGCCGTAAATTGACCTCTCCCTCCCTCTTGTCCCTCCTCTCACGAACAAGATCAAAATAAGGGCATGGACAAAGGGGTTCCCCTGTCGGGGAACCCGGCCGCGGCCGGGAAGGGCGAACGACCGCACAACCGCACACGGTGCGGAACGGGAGAGCCGCCGGATGGCGTGGGTGACCGAGATCAACGCCGACGAACAGGTCGACTACCGGCTCAGCCGCCAGGCCGGGTGCGGCGTCGTCAACGGGCGGGCCTGGCGGCCGAGACCGGCGACGGCCAGGTCGACTACCGGCTGGAGCCGGACGCGGACGGCGTCCTGGTGTGGGCTGGCTCCGGCCTGGACGCCGTCGGCCTCCAGGCAGGGACCGTGATGACCCCGACGGGAGGCCGCCGCCCGCCGCCTGATGAGGGCTGCCACCCCGAGACCGGCGCCCGGCTCATCACCACCACGACGTCCGTGCGCGCCGACGAGAAGGCGACACTCACCGTGGCGCCGCTGCTGCGCGCCATTGCGGCGAGGGCCGCCGAGGACGGCGTCGAGCCCTCCGCTCTGCTGGAGGGCAAGCCGAAGCAGCAGCGGGTGCTCGCCCAGCAGCAGCGCATGGTCAACCGCAAGGGCGAGGCGCAGCGGCTGCACGTCGAGACCGTGCGCAAGCTGGCCCGCGCCGCCGGGTCGACCTCGCCGCGGTGTACGGCGAGGAGGCGCTCGCGTTCGCCCAGGAGCACAAGGACCTGCGGGTCGACTCTCGGGTGCGCGGCTGGGACCTGGTGCTGGACCTGACCAAGTCCGACAGCACGCTGGACGCGCTGATGCCGGAGCTGGACGAGCGCGCGTACCGCGAGCTGGTCCACGAAGCGAAGGATGACACCCTGCGGGTGGCAGAGCAGCTGATCGGCTATGCGGTCGGCAGCGAGGAGGGCGAGCCGGTGCGGATCGCGACCGGCGGTCTGCTCGGCTGGTCCGTCGAGCACCGGGCCGCCCGTCCGATGGGCGACGGGCAGCCCGGCGACCCGCACCTGCACCTGCACGTCGTGATCGCCAACATGGCGCTCTGCGAGACGGCAGGTGGAGGTCGATCGCCAACAGCGGACGCGACCTCTACCGGCACGCGGCCGTGCTCGACGCCGTCTTCAAGGCCCGCGTGCGGCAGCTGGCGCACGAGCGGTTCGGCGTGCGCCGGGTGCAAGCGGAGACGACCCGCGCGTGGGAGATCGAGGGCGTCCCCGAGCAGCTGCGCGACAGCTTCTCCCGGCGCGGCGCGCTGGTGACCGAGACCGCCGGCGAGGACGCCTCGCTGGAGGACAGGATGCGGATCTCCGCCGCCACCCGCCGGGCCAAGCACGCCGCGGACGCGAACGGGATGCGGGCCAGCTGGCGCACGCGGGCCGAGGCCCTGGGCATCGACGTGGACGCGATGGTCGCCGCGGCCGCGCCCGGACCGCCGGCCCGGACGGCGGCGCCGGGACCGACGGCCCCGGCGGCGGCCCGGTCATCCCCGCCCCCGACCTCGCCCGCATCGTCTTCGACCCTGACAACGGCGTCACCGCGACGAAGAAGGCGTTCACCCGCGCCGAGCTGATGGCGGCCGTCGTCAACGCCCTGCCGTACGGCTTCGGCGGCGCCGACCTCGACGAACTGCAGCACCTGGTCGACGACGTGCTGCGCGTCGAGGGTATGCCGTGGCGCTGCCGCACCACGGCTCCTGGTGATGTCCAGCACCGACCGGTACACCACCCGCGACGTCCTGGACGCCGAGACCGTCGCCGTCACCCAGGCCCGGGAGCGGTTCGGCGACGACACCGTCCGCCTGACGCCCGAACAGGCCGACGCCGCCATGGACGTGTTCGCGGTCGCCGCCGGGTTCGCGCTCTCGGAACAGCAGCGCGCGGTCGTCACCCGGCTGCTGACCGGCGGGAACGGCATCGACACCGTCGTCGGGGTGGCCGGCGCGGGCAAGAGCACGCTCATGGACGCGTGCCGGATCGCGTGGGACGCCACCGGCACCACCTACGCGGGCGCGTGCCTGTCGGCGGTCGGCGCGCAGGGCCTCACCGACGCCTCCGCCATCCCCGCGCGCACCGTCGCGTCCTGGCTCCAGCGCATCGCCTCCGGCGAGGGCCTGACCGGGGTCGACGTCCTGGTCCTCGACGAGGCGGTGATGACCGACGACCGCTCCGCGGCGAAGCTGCTGACCGAGGCGGCCCGCACCGGCACGCAGGTCCTCGCGATCGGCGACCCGCTCCAGCTCCAGGCCGTCGGGGTCGGCGGCTGGTTCAGGAGGTGCACCGCCTGGTCGGCGGCCTCACCCTCACGGAGAACCGGCGCCAGCGCGACGCCTCCGAGCGGGCGGCGCTGGAGGTCTGGCGCACCGGGGACCACCGCCGGGCGCTGGAACTGCTCGCGGCCGCCGAACGCGTGCACCCGGCGGCCACCGCCGACGAGGCCCGCTCCCAGATGCTGATGGCCTGGGACAAGCTCCGCGCCGAGTGGCCCGAGGAGTTGGACCTGCTGGAGCACCTGGCCGTCCTGGCGGCGCGCAACGACGACGTCGACCTCCTCAACGCCGGAGCCCAGGAGATGCGCCGGGCCAACGGCGAGCTGGGCGCGGTCATGCACACCTACGCCCTGCCGGGCGGGCGCACCCTGGTGCTCTCCGAGAACGACGTCGTCCGCGTCCGCGTGAACGACTACCGCTCCCGCCGCGACCCCGGCCAGCCGGACGTCCTCAACGGCCACCGGGCCAAGATTACCGCCATCACCGACGACCACCACGTCCGGATCACCTGGCGGGCCAAGGACCCTCCGCCCCAGCGGCACCGCGGAGGTGTCCGCGTGGATGGACCCGCAGGCCATCGCGGGCGGGGCCCTCTCCTCGGCTACGCGATGACGGTCGCCGCCAGCCAGGGCATGACCTGCCACACCGCGCTGCTGTACGGCCACGGCTGCAACGCCTACGCCACCTATCCCGGCATCACCCGCGGCACGGCGGCCAACCACCTGTGGCTGCCGCTGGACGTCGTCGAGGACGCCCGCACCCAGCGCGAACTGGGCCGCGCCCGCACCGAGACCGAACTCCTGCAGCGCGGCATCCTCGCGTTCGCCGACTACCTCGGGCAGTCCCGCCCGGACGGCATGATCTCCGACGAGCTGCGCGCCGCCCCGAACCGGTCGCCCTGCCCCGCCAGACCGAACGCACCGCCCGCGAGGAGACCGAGGCCGCCCTGCGCACCGCCCGCGCCGCCCGGGAGAGGTGTGCGCGCGGCCCGGGCCAAGTCCCCGGCGACCACGCGGGCGATGTGGGAGGACGCCGCCCGCCGCGCCGAACGCGAGCGCGCCGGGCAGGACCACCGCCAGGACGAGGCCGGGCTGCCCGCGTACGCCACCGAAGAGACCGGCGGCGCGGACACCGCCGGACGCGAGCAGGACCTGCGCGCCATCCCGCTGGCCGACGCACGGCCCTACGGCGACCTGCCCGACCAGACCCTGCGGGCGCGGCTCGCCTCGTACCTGGAGGCCGCCGAGGCGGCGGAGGGCCTCGCCGCCGAGGCCCGCGAGGACTACCGGCAGCGGTCCGAGCAACTGGAGCGCGACGCGGCGGCCGGCACCAGCCGCGGCCGCGAGTTCGCCGCCCGTGCCGACGTCGCCCTCACCGCCGCCGAGGAACTGCTGACCCGCGCCCGCGAGAGACCGACGCCGCCCGCGCGGCCGCGGGCCGGGCGCAGGACCTGCGCAACCAGTACGACCAGACCGAGACCGCCCGCCGGGCCGGGCACGTCAAGCTGCTGCTGTCCGGCACCACCAGGCGCAGCGTGCAGCAGGCGACCGACTACCTGGTGCAGCAGCGCGTCGCGGCCGAGGACGAGCAGATGCGGGCCGGGCGGGCCGCCGACGTCGCCCGGACCGCCGCGTGGGCCACGCTGGCCGACAGCGCGGCCGGGCGGGTCCTCGGCGCCACCGGCCACCGCCCTGCCACCGTCGAGGACCTCGCCACCCGGCTGTCCGAGCTGCGCGCCGCGCTGCCGGACACGGCGCTGGCGATGGACACCGCGGACCTGCGCCGCCGCAACGACGCACACGGCCGGGCCGAGTCCGCGGCCACGGAGGCCGCCCAGTGGCAGGGTTACTCCGCCGCCGTCCGCCAGGAGCAGGCGGCCCGGACCGCGATCCGGACGGCCGACGCCGACCGGCACCGCCAGGAGACGCGCTACCGCGCCGAGCAGTCCGCCGCGCGAAGCCGCAAGCGGGCCGCCCAGGACCGGGCCGCCTCAGCCGTGCGCCGGCCGCCGCAACGCCACCGAGGCCCGAAGTACTGACCTGGACCTGTTAGGTCCAACGGGTCTGACCGCCTGTGGGCTGCTACGGGATGCGGGCGGCAGCGCCGTGTCCGGCGCTGGGCAGGCCGGGCACCGTGATGTTGGTGGCCACCGCAGCGCGAGGGCCCGGCAACGACCGCCGGGCCCTCGCGCTGGCCGTGTTACCCCTCGCGCCCGGTACGGCAGCGCCGGGAGAGGAAGCATCGTGGCGGGCCATAGAGTGCCTCGCCACTTGGGAGCTGTCCCGCTGCAACAGGAGACTCCGGCGTCGTGGGTGCGTGCCCGGAGCAAACAGACATGCGCCTCGTGACCGCGGGTGCTTATCGCCCCGTGTCCTGACGAGACTTAATCGTGGGGTTCAGACGAGGCTCCTGCAAGTCTTAAGAGACAGCGATTTACCACACGACATAGGTGCGGCCTGCTGACCTGCATGTTTCCTCGGTCGATGGCTCGCTCCCGGGTTATTCACGTTCGGGTCTTGCCAACGCCTGAACAATTACGGTCCATCTCCTAAATAACAGCGAAGACCTTTATTTATGAGATGGACCGAGAAGGAACGTGGCGCCTGGGGCCGCGCGTAGGGTGGGTAACGTGAGAGATGGTCCCCTTGCGGCTGCAACTGCACAGGACCAAGTGCCCAACTGTGCAAAAAGTTGGGCAGTGCCGGAGCCTGAAGAAAACACGACAAATTGCGCCCCTGACGAGGAGTCTTCACATGACCACCCTGCCGTCTGGACCCATGCCCTTCCACGGGTGCGGGATTCCCGCTGCCGAGACCTCAGCCCCGGCCGGTCTCACTCTTACCGGAGTGCTGCTTCTGGCGATCATCCTCGCCACGCTGCTCGCTCTGCTCGCGCACGGGATCCCCTGGCGGAGGCACTCGGCATTCTCAGCGCCAGCGGATGGCTCGCCGCCGAACTGCGCAATCGCCTGATCTGACCCGTCCGTTACCGGGGCGTCGCCTGCGGCGCCCCGGCCGTCCGGCTCCGGAAAGGAGACTGCGCGCCGTGGCCCGCCCCATGAACCCGCTCCCTCGTCCTCGCCGCTCGCGTCCTTCGCCTTCCAACTGCGGAACCTGCGCGGGCGGCCGGCCGACCACCCTGCACCAGATGGCCGACATCTGCGGTGTCTCCACCGCCTCGCTGTCCAAAGCCCACGGCGGCAAGGAGCGGCCGAGCTGGCCCACCGTCCGGGGCTACGTTCAGGCATGCGGGGCGATCTCACCGACTGGAAGCTGCTGTGGCACCGGATGCGCCTGGAACACGTCGAGGTCGAGAGCGACAGCGGCCGTCACCGGACGCTGAGGGGCTGGGCGGACACCGGGAAATTGATCCCTCCGCCGCAGGTATCCGACACCGAACAGCTACGCAGCTTGCTCGCCGCGCTCCTGGCCTTTCAAGGGCTCAGCCTGCGGGCCCTGGCCAGGCAGTCCACCGGCTACTCCCGTACCAGCTACGCGGCCATGCTCCGGGCGAGCGCCGCATCACCGCGCAACTCCTTCAGGGCTTCCTCACCGGGTGCGGAGTGACCTCCTGGAGAGCCTGGAAGCATGGTTCAAGGTGCTGGGGCAGGTCGAACCACGCGAGGGCTACCACGGTGCCGAACTGCTGCAACAGCTCCGCCTCCGACGTGGCCAACGCGCCTCCGGCCACAGCACGGGACATCTCGTCTTGATGCTGGGCCAACTGGATCGGCTGTCCCGCCGCGTCGCGTCCGCCGCCAAGGCGGGCATGCACGTCTCGGCGGCGGTCACCCTCAACCTGCGCGAGATCATCGCCGACGTGATGGAGGCGCTGTCGCTGAGGATCCCTCCGCAACATGTCGACCAGATAGACCTGGAAAGACTGCGGCCGGTCGTGGACGGGGCGGAGCTGCCCGGCCCGCGGCTCATCGCGCAGTGTCTGGCCCTGGCCCTTCCGAACCAGCCCGACCAGCTTCGCCACGCCACCCGATCCCTGACACGGACAGTGAGGCTGGTGGAGCAGTTGGACCCGAGGGTGAACGCTTCTTCGGTCCTGCCGGAGAAGCGCGACGACGGACACCCGGCCGACTTCTCCGATCGCCTGACGATTCGCGCCCCTCCGTGCAGTTCCACCGGACCCGACAGGGGTAGTGGTTGACGACAGCAAAGACGGTGTGCCCAGCTACTGGGCCTCCAGCCGATCGAGGCGTGCGTAGAGATCCCTGACCAGACGAGCCTGGAGCTGGGCGCACCGCACGGTGCTCTGGGAGGGCGCTGCCAGGACGCGGTCGGCCTCGGCGAGTACCACCTCGGCGAGCGCCCGCCGACTGCTGGTGCGGGGCAGCTGGTTGGCGTGGCGCCGGACATCGCGGGCGACGGCGCGGGCGTGCTCGGCGAGCTGTACCGCGATCTGCTCGCAGTCGCGCGGCCGGAGGGCGTCCCCGGCTCGGACCAGGCGAGCACGGCCGCGACCAACGACAGGTACGGCTCGCGGTCACCGGGTTCGTAGAGGATCACGGGCGGCCGTCGTCGTCGTGGCCAGGTCCCGCAGCTGGGCGGCGAACCGGGCGGCGTCGACCAGGACGGCCGACGCGGTGCCGCGGGGTGGCTGACCCAGTCCGCCGTCATCGTGCCGTCCTCGACCGTGCTCGGGGTGAGCACCTGGTGCCCGGTGGAGAGCACCCGCACGCCGCCGATGCCCGCGAAGACGGCGGCCGAGCCGGTCGGCACCGCGACGTAGAGCCGGTTGCGCAGATGGTCGGCGAGCACCCAGTGACCGCGCCGCGGGTCCGCACGCATCGAGGCGAGCGCGTCCAGCCCGGCCACCATCGGTTCGACGCAGACCGCGTCCCAGTCCGTGCCGCACGCTGTCCACCGGGTACGTGTCTTGCCGCGCTGCCACAGCCTCTCCTTGGCGGCGGTCACCACGACCAGCTCGCGCCAGGTGGGCGCCGGGTTCTCGTCGTCTGCTTCGCCGTTCGGCCGACGGATGCGTTCGCCACGGCGCTCTCCCCTGATTCAGTCGTCGCGTCACCCTCCACGCAAGCAGCACGGGGTCCGTGGGGGCGACGGGGACCGATGAAAGAGCGATGCAAGTCCGCCCGGGATGGGTGAAATGCGGCCAGGGCCGGGCAGGAGAACAAGAGGGAGCGGTACGGTCGCCGCACCCGTCCGACGCGCGGACACCGGAGCCCGGTATGGCCGACCACCACAAGCCCATCCGCAACACCCGGCTGCGCGCTGTCCGTGAACTCGAATTCCAGATGAGCCGCGGCGAGTTCGCCAAGAAGGTGAACGAGGTCGGCGAGCAGATGGGCGAGAACGTCGCCTGCGGACCGCGGCTGATCGCGGACTGGGAAGACGGGACGGTCGGCTGTCCGCGCCCCGTCTACCAGCGCATCCTGACCAAGATGACCGGGCGGAGCACGGCGGACCTCGGCTTCCGCTTGGCCATTCCAGCACTGTCCGTACTGCCCGCCGCCGGACCGTACGGGCCGGAGGAGGAACCGCCGGTGGAACGACGCGCCTTCCTGCTCGACGGCGCGGGCGCCGCGCTCCTGGCGCTCCCCTCGCCGCGGAGAAGCCGGAGCCGGGAGGATCGGCGCCCGCGAGGTGCGCGCCGTCAACGCGGCGGTGGCCAAGCTGTACGCCACCGACCACGACCACGGCGCCGTGACGCTGCGCCACGCCGCGTCCGAGGCGCTGCACACCGCCTACCAGTGGCTGCAGTCCGGCACCTACACCAGCCGCACCGAGGCGAAGCTGCGCTCGGCGACCGGTGGCCTGGCGGTCGCCGCCGGATGGCTCTCCTACGACTCCGGCCGCGCGGGCGACGCCCACTCGCTCTACGGCGAGGCCCTCGCGGCCGCACGCATCGCCTCCGATCCCCAGTTGGAGGCGCAGGCTTTCTGCTGCCTGTCCCTGCTGGCCAAGACGCAAGGGCGGCCCCGCGAGGCGATCTCCGCCGCGCAGGGCGCGCAGACCGTCGCCAAAACCCTCGGCTCGGCCCGGCTGCTCTCCCTGTGCCACATGCGCGAGGCCGGCGGCTGGGCGCTGAGCGGCGACGCCAGCGCCACCGACAAGGCGATCGTCCGCGCCCACACCCTCTACGCCCAGGGCCCCGATAAAGACGCCGACCCGTCCTGGCTCTCCTTCTTCGCGCCCGGGGAACTCGCGGGCCTGGAATGCCTCGCCCGCGCCGACCTCGGCCAGCACGAGCGCGCCGCCGCCGGAGCGGAACAGGCCGTCCTCCTCCACGGCGACGCCTTCGCACGCAATCGCGCCCTGTACACGGCCGACATCGCCATCCAACATGCCGTCAAGGACCGTCCCGAGCCGGAGGCAGCCGCCGGCGCCGCGGGCCGCGTCCTCGCGTATCTCCCCGACGTGCACTCCGACCGGCTGCTGCAGTCCCTGCGCAACGTCGCCGGAGCCCTCCAACGGCACAGCCGCGTCCCCGCGGTCGCCGACTGGATCGAGGAGTACCGCACCACCGCCGCCACCGGAGGAGAACGGGCGTGACCACCACCCACACCGACGTCGTGATCCGCACCTACGGCTCCGGCGACGTGCCGTCGATGCTCGACACGCTCGCCGCACTCTGGTCCGACGCCCATCCAGACGCCTCCGCCGACGGCTCGTCCGTGTCCGGCTGCGCCGCCAGATCCTCGGTCACCTCACGCACGAGGGCTTCACGCTCGTCGCGGCGTACGCGGCCGGGGCGATGGTCGGCTTCGGCTACGCGATGCCTTGCACCCCGGAGTACTGGTACGGCGATCTCCTCCCCAACATCCCCGAGCACGTCCGCGCGGGTCGCCTCATGGGCCTGTGCGAACTCGCCGTCACCCCCGCCCGCCAGTCCCAGGGCATCGGCACCCGCCTCCACGCCGCACTGCTCACGGCCATCGCTCCCGAGTGGTCCTCGCTCCTGGTCAGCCCCGACAACCCCGTCGGACGAGCCCTGTACGACCGCCTCGGGTACACCTACGCGGGCCCGTACCGCAACGAACCCGGAGGCCCGGTCTACGACCTGCTCCTCCTCCGGGTCGACCGCGAGGCCGCCACACAGTGAACGCTTCAACGGGAGTTCGGCGCAGCTCACCCGCCGCGGGCAGATGAGGCCGCCACCTATCCGGATGGCGAGCACCGGCCCACGTCAACCGCCATTGGGCCTATTAGACCCAACAGGGGCAATGTGCCGTCAGGGCGCGGTGCCGTGCGCGGCATCCCCACTGCCCGCAGGATCAGCCGCAGGGGCTCAGCGACGAGTGGTGGGGCCGACCTGCTCAGTCGGCCCCACCGCGGTCGTTGGAAGCCGGGCGTCACCCGACGACGTGCCGATGAACACCGGCAGCCGGTGCGGCACGCGCTACATGGTCCGCCGGCATCACTGCCGGCTGCGTGCGCTGATCTGCATCGTGGTGACCGTTCCGCCGATGCCGGCCACGGCGATGGCGGCCTCGCTGTTATGCGTCAGGGCCAGGATGACCGCGGCCACGACGGATGCGAACGCGGTCACGATGATGGCCCACCCCAGCCGATCCGGGCTGGGTTGCGGGCACGTAGTTGGGCTAGGGTCGACGGGCGTCACTGGGTCAGTTCTCCTCACTGCAGGACGGACCACCTCGACGTCACGAGAGGAGACCTCCCGCGGCCGGCCGTAGGAAGCAATGACCGCGATGGAGGTCTCCCTTCGTCGTTCGCCGAAGGGGCTCGGTGTTGCCACACCCTACCGAGGGGCCCACAGATATCCCGCCGTTGTCATTCCCGCTGCAGATGGCGAACGGCCCATCAGAAGCGAGCAGGGGCAACACTTTTCTGGCGTGTGTGTAGCGTGGTTGTTGCGCTCTGTCCCACGAGTCCCTGTAGGGCGTTTTAGCAGGTCAAGCCGATGACCGACCTATACGGGATGAGCAACTCGACTGTCTCCGCGCCTTTTTCGGTATGACGCATGTCACCTAGCCTTCGTCTGCTCGGCCTTGAGGAACTCCTCGCCCGGGCCTACCTCCCGAATTCTTCCGTCCGCCTTTTCGCAGGTAGGAAGGTTCGTCCTCGGCCGCCGAGGTGAAGACCACGTCGGAGGTGAACCATGTTGTTGTAGTCCAGGAAGGACGCCGTGGCTTTGTACGCGAGTCACGTCGTCACTTCGACACGACTCCAGGCGTCGTACGCCCGTGCGGGGAGGCGATGTACGCGACTTCGGGAGGCACCCGCCCCAGGAGCGGGACAGTCGGCAACGGCACGGCCGCGACCGACTGCCTCCGCCCGTAGCCAGCGCTTTGCCCTCAGCCCGTGCGGAGCCGCACACGCCCGGATGGGGCTCGCCGCCCCGGAGCCTTCGCGCTGCTGCCCATCGTCGTGAACATCCGGCGAGCACCGACGGCTGTAGTGCCTCCCGAACTGCTGTCGAAGTGCTGCTCCTTGCCGCGTGCGAAGCCAGACACCGAGACGGTGCTGAACACGTGCCCTTCGGTACAACGGACGACGGTGCACTCCAGCAAAGTGTTTCCGACGTTGCCGAGCTTCCTCCCGGCGTACAGCTTGATCAGGCGCGGCCAGGAGGCGCGTAGGTGATGCCGACGTCTCCGGCGGAGGTCGCGGCGAGGGCCACGACCTTCCAGATCGCGGCAGGAATGCCGACCCGGGGCCGTTGCAGGCGTCGTTGAGGAGGTCCACGGACAGTCCCACGGACGTGCCGTCCGACCCGTGGCCGAGAACTCGACCTCCTCCGCTACCCACGGCTTCGCGCGGGCCGAGGCGAACTGCACCAGGGCGTGGTATACCGCGTACTCCGTGCCGTTCCGGGTGAGGGTGAGAGTGCCCGGCCGAAGGTCGATGCCGACGCGGACCTGGGTGTCCTCCTGCACGAGGGCGGGTTCGCCGGTGGCGCTCAAATCCACGCTGCTCTCCAAGGGGAGGGGACTTCAGCTGCTCAGCATGGCAGCTGACGGTCCGTCGGGAGAGGACATCCCTGCCTCCGAGGCGGTGGGAAGCTTCGCCGGTGCGGCGGTGGTGAGGAAATCACTCAAGGCCCCACAAGTGGCGATGTTCTGCGCGGTCGTGCGCGGCCCGTCCCCGCGACCATGTGGCGCAGGTCACGTAGCGGGCTCGTTGAGAAAACACCTGGGGTTGTTGTGCATATCCTCGCAACAGCGAGTCGCGTCGCAGACAAGCGGCAGGCCCCACCTGCACCGAAACTCTTGGCCGAGCGGTGCGGAAGGGCCCGCCGAGAGCGTGCCCTCGTGTCCTGACCGAACGAAATTCATGGAGCATGAATGAGCACACCCGAAGTCGACGGTACAGCGTCGACGTCAAGTTTATGTGTCGGCCCGAAGAACCTGGTCCGCTGCTCAGTGCACACGCGGCGGTGGTGTTCGTCGCCGCGGTGGTCATTGGCGCAGTCGTCTGCGCCCTCACGTACGCCGGTGCGGGTGACGCCATCAAGGGCACGCTCGCGGGGCTTACCGCAGCCGGGATGAGCATTCCGCCGCTGCACAAGCTGATCGGCCGCTGACAAGCTCCGAGGCGCCCGGGCTCATGGTCCGGGCGCCTCGTCCGTCTCTCTAGCGGCAAGGCGGGGCCCGCCTTGCCGCTGGCGTCATCCAGTGGTCTCCTCGGCTCGGCGCAGGGCCAGTTCGCCGAACGAGCGCGCGTTGTCTGCCCAGGTGCGGTGCTGATCGGCAGTGGCGCGGTGGTCCTCGGCCAGGGCGGGTTCGGCGGTGATCAGCTCGTCGTGAACACGGGCCAGATCCTCCTCAGTGCGGGCGGTGGCGGTGCGGTTGGCCGCGAGCAGCAGCCACGCCTCCCGGTCGACCGGCTCCGCGAGCCCCTTCTCCTTGTACTCCTCGTTCCAGTGCCGATTCGCGCGTTCCAGGTCGGCCCGGCGGGCGTGCAGGGCCTCCGCCCGTTCATGGCGGAGCCGACCGTCGGGCGCCCGGGGAATCGGACGGCCTCCAGGCCGCCGGAGACGGCGCTGGGGCGCCGGCGGGGACGTAGTCGTCGTACTGCCGGTCGAGGAAGGCCGCGATCTCCAGCGCGGGCTCCGTTCGGCTGCAGACGCGTCCCGCTTTCGACCAGACGCTGACCTGTGTGCTCCAGCGCTCGTGGGCGGACTGCCGGGTCATGCCAGCGGCCTGCGCGATCTGTTCCCAGGTCGTACCGCGTTCGCGTTCGGCCACGACAGCGCTGTCGATCAAGGTGTCGACGTCCTGCTGCAGCGCGAGGGCGGCACGCAGCAGCTCGCCCGGAGGAGTCTCGGGTTCGACCGGCAGGAGTTCGAAGGCGTGGTCGGCCACCGTCCAGGCCCGCCGGGCAAGCTGAACGCGGGATTCGTCCTGGGGCGAGAGCCGGCGCGGCGCGGAAGCAGGGGAGTCAGACATGGTGTCAGGCTATGCCTGACAGCCTCCGGTCGTCAGGCTATGCCTGACGATGGCTGAATGTCGGGGGCGTCCTGGCTGAACGGGCATCCTTCCGCGCGGCGTCGCGTCGGATAACCTCTCCTTATCCGACGCGACAGAACGGGACATGACGCCCCGTCGGCCCGGGCGTCGGAGACAGGGAGGAACCCACCACATGTTCGAAATCGCGCTGCCCGCCGACGCGCCGTTCACCGCCGCCGACCTCACCGCGGCGGACGTCGATGCTCTCGGCGCGTTCCTCGACGCGCGACTGCGCGACCTCGTTACCCGACACGAGCCCGACTCCGGCGAGGCCCGCGCCGCCCTCGCCCTGAAGGTGGCGGCCGACGCCCAGCTCGACGAGCTGCGCCTGCCCTTCCGCTACGACGACGCAACGCCCGAGCGGCTGAAGGAGAAGGCGTACGCCTGGAACAGCGTGATCCACGCCGTGTGGCAGTGGCAGGGCACCGACGGATACGACGAGGACCGCTGGCGGCTCGTCGGCTACCCGCCCGGAGAAGAAGGCCGAGGCCCCGTTCGACCCGGCGGCGTTCGTCCTGGGTTCTGAGGGCTACGCCGAGTGGAAGGAGCGCGTCGGGCGGGAGGCGGACGCGATGCGCGAGGAGTTCCTCAGCCGGGCGATCCGCCGTCCCGAGGAGGCCGACGAGGCCCCGCTGTCCTGGCGGTCCGACAAGGTGGTCGTGTACGCCAGCGTGCTCGCCCACAACGGGTGCCGCGCACCCCGAGAACAAGAACCTCTGGCGCGGCACCGCAGCCGACGCGCTCTCCGTGCTCGCCGCGGGCGAGTCCATCCGCCGCGAGATCCTGGGCGGCCGGCCCCGCCACATCCACCAGGCGCTCACGCTCGGCACCACCTGGACCGAGGTCGCCGAGGCCCTGGGTCGCACAATGGACCAGGTGCGGGCCGAACTGCGCCACTGGGCCGACGAGAACCCTGACCTCTACTACGGCGCCGACCAGCGCGTGCCGGTCGCCGCGCTCCTTGAGCTGGGCGACGACGAGGCGGTACCTGCTCCGAAGGAGGACCAGTGACAGTCATGGTCGAGACGGCGGCCGCCGGCGACGTCGCCGAGCCGGGCGGCGTCCCGGCGCCGCTGGCCCCGGCGGCCGCCGAGCGCCAAGCGCTCATCGAGCGGTGGGCCGAGCGCCACGGTGTCGACGCCGCCCACCGCCTGGCCGAGGCCGAGGACCTGGCCGACGCCGTCGCCAAGGAGATCACCCGGACAACACCGCCGACACCTACGCCAAGAGCTGGCGGGTGTGGGAGCGATTCTGCGCCGTCACCGAGCTGCCGGAGCTGGAGGGCTCCCGGGCGCCCTGGTGGCGTTCGTGACGTGGATGCTGCGCGAGGGGCAGCAGAACGGCAAGGGCTACGCCCCAGTTCGGCCTCCACCCACCTGGCGGCCGCCGTCGTCGGGCTGCGCGAGCGCGGCATGACGGTCTCCGGCGACGACCAGGCCGAGGCCCGCACCGCCCTGGAGGGCCTGGCGGTCAAGCTGCTGCAGGCCGGGGAACGGCGCGGCCGCGGACAGGCGGTCGGCGGAGACATCGACGGGCTGCGGGCCATCGCCCGGGCCTGCCCCGACACCCTCACCGGCGACCGGGACAAGGCGCTCACGCTCACCGGCTTCCACTACGCCAGCCGCTCCCAGGACCCGGCCGGACTGCTGACCGGCGACGTCACCCTGCACCCGCGCGGCCTGGTCGTCGCCGTGCTCACCGGAAAGACCAAGCACTCGGTGCGCAACGCCAAGATCCGGTACGCCGACGATCCCGAGATCTGCCCGGTGCGGGCCTGGACCGCGTACCGCACCCGCCTGGTCGCCGAGCACGGCGAGCGGTGGGCCGACCCGTCGGCACCGGCGTTCGTCGGCATCGACCGGTGGGGTCACATCACCGGCGGCATGGGCCCCGACTCCGTCACCCGTGCCATCAAGCGGATCTCCACCCGGGCCGGGGTGTCCATCGCCTGGACCGGGCACTCCCTGCGCATCGGCCTCGCCTCCGTCGGGCGCCGCAAGGGCAAGGACGGCATCGCCATCGCCGACCAGGGCGGCTGGGCCCGCCACTCCCGCTCGATGCTCGGCTACATGCAGCGCGACGACGGCTGGGACGACAACGCCTCCGCCGGCCTCGCCTGATCCCATACAGCTCAGCCCCGGTCGGACCCGTTGGATCTAACAGGTCTGACCGGGGCTGATGTATGTCCTGAAGGTCAGCGAGGTGGCAGGTCGAGCCGCTGTTTCGGCGGGGAGTGCCGAGACTCCCCGACCCGCATGTGCTCGCACCGGTGATGGGCCTGCCGGGGAACGCCACGCCCGTCGACGCGGTGAGGGCCGGGAAGAACGCCTGGGCGTCCTCCGACTGCGGCGTCGTGCTCCAGCGGCACCCGTCACGACCGCGCAGGGCGAAGCGCACCATGCGACTGCCGTAGCCGTGGCGCTGCCACGGCCCGGTGACCCTGATCTTGACGATGATGCCGAGGTGGCACGTCTCGCAGGCTTGCCAGACCAGACGGGCGAAGTTGTACCCGTCCGGTGCGCAGCCTTGGACCTCCTGAAACCCGGCCGGGCCGCCGGGCGGCAGGTGCCACCAGGTCTCCGTGTCCGGGTCTACCGTCCATTCCAGGCTGTTCGGTGCGACGGCCGGCGCCGCCGTGTCCCGTCCGTGGAAGGCGTCGACCAGGCGGGCCCACAGGGAGCCGCGCGGCCGCGCCGTGTTCGCCGAGTCCATGGGTCAGGTCTGGCTCTGGAGCGGCGGGAGTTCCGTCAGGGCGGCGGGCAGGTTGGTGATGCCGCGCTGCAGGTACCAGGCCAGCGACCAGCGCAGGATGACGCTGCGGCGCAGGCGCCACTGGTCGCAGAGCTGGGATAGGACGTCGTCGCAGAAGTCCTCCCGCAGCTGGGACAGCACGTCGTCCTCGGAGGAGGACAGGTAGCCGATGCCGCACTTGTCGGGGTCGCCGAGGTCGAGCGCGTCGGCGAGGATCACCCGGCCGCCGCGCTGGTGCCGCCGCCGTTGTAGCCCCAGCCGAAGCCGCCGTCCTCCGGCTCGGCGAGCTCGCGCAGCACCGTCACCCCGTACTGCCGCTCGGTGGGGCCGAACTCGGGCTTCTCGACAAGGATCCGGGCGGGCTGCCACTCCTCGTCGTCCCTGTCGCTCTCCGAGCCGACTGGATGCCGTGGTACGTGCGGTCCTCGTAGGCCATGCCGTTCCCTCCCGTTGATCTCCTGTAGCGAGATCAGCCTGCCGCACCTCACGGACCGGCGACAGAGTGCGATTGGCCAGTCGCCGCAGAGCGGCACAGAGACAAGTAGTCGGCGGCCGACGCCGAAGGAATCGCGCCGAAGACGCTGGTCACGGTGGTGTCCAGGCCCGCGCCTGGGAGGGGCGATGCGACCCAGGATGTGCCCCGGGTGCGACCCGCGAGCGGCGCGGCCTCTCGGGCCGGGCTTCCAGGGCATCCGCACGGGCCCTGAGCGTCCCGCATGACGACGGGCCCTATTAGACCTGTTGGGGCTAACAGATCTAATGGGGCCCGTCTGCGGTTTCGTGAGTGGGTCTGTCCGGGGCTGTCGGCGGGTCTACCGGGCTTCGGGGTGAGGGACCGCGCCAGCACCGTGCCGGGCGGCGGCCCGGGGACGGGATCGCCGGGCGAGGCCGGGCGGGGAGTGAAGGCGGTGCCCATCCCCTGGACATCTCGATCAGCACCCGCCGGGCCGACTCGCAGTCGCCGGCGGCGCGGTGACTGCCGCCGAGCCGGAGCCACCGGTGGGAGCCGAGCCAGTCCGCGTACGCCTCCATCAGGCAGTACCAGCCGCCCGAGGGCTCCAGGTGCATCGGCTTCTTCCCGGCCCGCTCGATGTCGCGGAGAATCACGGACCGGTCGAACTCGGCGTTGTAGGCGAGGATGGTCCGGCCCTTGGTGACCTTGCGGAGCCGGGGCAGCACTTTCGCGATCGGGCGGGCGTCGGCGACCATCTCGTCCGTGATGCCGTGCACCCAGCGGGCCCCGGCGCTGATGGGGTGCCCGGGTTGACCAGGGTGTCCATGAGCTTCTTGCCGGTGGCCGCGTCGATCACGGCGATCTCGACGGTGCGGCCGTACAGGTCGGTGGTCTCGGTATCGAGGACGACCGCGCGGCCCGGCTCCAGCAGCTCCCGTGCCTCCCGGGTGATCTCGCCCCAGGCCGGGCACAGCGTGATCTCGCCCGCGTAGGAGCCGGCCTCGGGGTCGTCGGCCAGCTCCCGGTGCACGGTGGCCTCGGTGGGCAGGTCCGCGATTCGCTCCCAGTCCAGCTCCCAGCAGCCGGAGTACGGCGAGTTCCAGGCCCAGACGGTCACGCCGTGCCGGTCGGCCAGGGCCTGCGCGAAGCCGCGGACGGCGGCCGCGCGGGTCGGGGCGAGCTTGGCGTACTCGCGCAGCGGGGACGGCGCTCCCTTGGCAGGCCCGTACGGCCTCCCAGTCGACGCCGGGCAGGTCCCGCAGCGCGCGGACGTCGCCGAGCCGGTACAGCGAGACCGTGACCGTGCGGCGCCGGCCGACCTCCTTCTCGTAGATGTGTGCCGGGCTGATCCACTCGGCGGCTTCGACGTACTTCCAGTCGCTGGCCCGGATCTCCAGGACGTCCGTGGCGGCGGCCTGTGCGGTGATGTACTGCTCGCCGTCGGCCTCGGCGGCCATCGTGTCGAGGTCGGTGATCAGGTACCGGCCGCCGCGCCCGGTGGTGATCCGGCCCTCCTCGCTCATGCGCACCAGGTCGCTCCAGTGCCAGCCGATCCGGGCGGCGGCCGCGTCCCGGGCAGGCTCGCCGCCTCCACGCCACCCGCTCGTTGACGACGGCGTGCACCAGGTCGGTGTCGAGTTCGCGCGCGGCCGCCGTGGAGTACATGGGCCAGCCCTTGTAGCGGTCGACCACCTCCAGGTGCTCCTGGGCGACGAGCTCGGCGACGTCGTCGGGGTGACCGGCTCGCCGGTGTGCTCGGCGAGCAGGAGCGCGATCCGGGTGGCCCCAGGGCTTCGGGGACGTACGGCTCCTGCTGCGGGATCGCCGTGGTGGTCTCGGTCTCGGCGGGGCCGTGGTCTCGGTCTCGGCGTCCGTCATCGTTCGTTCCCTTCGTCGGTGGTGCGGGTGGGTGCTGTTCGTCCGACACGCGCTCGCACTCGGCGATCCGCTTCTGGCAGTACCGGTGCAGGAGCTGGTCGGTGGTCTCGTCGCTCTCGACGAGTCCGAGGTCGTGCAGGGCGCGCTCGCGCAGCTCCCAGTAGGCGTCCTGGTCCCAGCGCTCCTTGTCGACGGCGTCGTCGCCGGGCCAGTCCATGCTCACGACGGCGTCCTCCCACCGGACCAGGTCCCGGGCGGCCCGGGACCAGCGCGCGGCGGGGTGGGCGCGCCGGAGTACTGCACGTACCAGGCGTGCTCGGCGAGGATCGCGGCCGCGTACTCCAGGGGATGCCGCCGTGTTCGACGGCCCACCCCACACGGCCAGGACCTCGATCAGCGGGGCGCCTCGGCAGGGCGAGGTTCCAGAGGCATCGTCGTGGTTTCCCTTCGAGGTGTCCCAGGGCTGGGGCCGGAGGCCACCCGGCGGGCTTCGCCCCCGGGGAGGCATACGCGCCGGACGGCACCGGGGCCGTGTCCCTTGACCTGGTCAAGTTCTAAATTTCCGACCGGAGGTGAGGAGGTCTCAGTCCGCGTCGGGGTCGGTGCGCCTGGTGTCGAGCTGGAGGTAGGCGCGCTGGCCGTTGTCGTACGGGCGGGCGCTGGTGGTGCGGAACTCGCGCTCAAGGACGTCGAGGACGGCCCGGACGGTCTCCTCGGTGCCGCAGATCCGTACGTCCGCGATCCCGGGAGGTATGTGCGCTCGGTCCGCTCGCGGCGGGCACGGGCGGCCATCAGACGAACGCTACGCGCGCGACGACTGCCAGGAGCTCGCCCGCGTCGCCGGCGGTTTCCAGGGCCCGAGGGCCTCGGGCGTCTCGACCGGGCCGGTGACCAGCACGTGCTGGGCGCGGGAGAGCAGGGCCCACCACTCCTCGGGCAGGCTCACCGTCTCCGAGGCGCGCCACAGCTCGATGTCGTCCTGACCGTCCGGCCCGACGCGGACCAGGCCCGCAGGGACCGGTCGGCGGCCCGGGCGCGCAGTCGCCAGCGCGGGTCCCTCTCCGGCATCCCGTGCAGGCCCCAGTGCTGCCAGTCGATGCGTCGCTCCAGGTCCTCGATCCCGGCGTCCTCGGTCTCCGGGTACAGCACGAGCATCGGCATCGGCTGACCGTCCTGGGTGCTCGTCTGCATCGGCATCACGCCGTAGTTCGGGGCGAGATGGTAGGTGTCGACGTCGTCGCCTAGGCCGAGGTCGTCCAGGGTGAACACCTTCACCCCGGCGGCGCGGAAGGCGTCGTCGGCCTGGACCATGCCGGCGATCTCCTCCGGGAGGCGCCGCCCATCGCCCAGTGGTCGAGGGCGTCCTCCAGGAGGTCGGAGGCGGCCGCGTCGTCCATCGCCTCCACGGCGGCCAGGGCCTCGGCGGCCGCCGAGGCATCGGTCTTCCCGGCCCGGCCAGCGGCGCCCACGCCTGGGTGGCGGGCGAGGCGAGGCTCCCCGCGGTGGGCGACGTCGCGTAGACGGCCGCGGCCAGCGCGGTGAGGGTCGGCCGTTCCTCCGCACGGAGTTTCCGCGCCAGCGTCTTCTGGCACGGCTGGCAGGCGGCGCGGCAGGCGGCGACGAGGCGGGCGGCGAGGACGGTGTCGAGGTCCCGGCCCGCGCGGTGCGGGAGGCCCTCCAGAATCGCCATGTCCGGCAGCGGCTCGTGCCGGTGGAGGGTGTTGGCGGCCGCCGCCGAGTGGGCGGCTCCGGTACGGCGCGAACGGTTCTTCGCGCTGCTTCTTGCCGTGCTTCTTGACCACGAGTTTCTCCTCGGTAGCGCGCAGCGGTTACCCATGACCCGATGCACGCGGAGAACTCGGTGGACCTGCGCGGGCATACGGAAGTACGTCGTCGGAGACGAGCTGGCAGTGCTCTCCGCACTGATGCGCTGGGACCGTGGTCCTGGCACCTTCGCCTCAGATCGCTCCCAGTCATGGGCTGAGGCTGGCTTGGGCCTGTGCGTGGCCGTGTGCTCTCACGGTATCCGGCGGGTCCGACAGCCGTCCCCGGAACACCCAAGAATCATCCGAAAATGCAGCGGGCGGAACCGGTGTGACGAGGCGTCGGGGTCATCAGACGCATGAGGCCAGACCGGTACGGGCGGTCTGACCAGCGGAATCGGGCCTGTTGGGTCCAACGGGTCGAACATCATCTGTCCTGCGGTTTCCTGGGGCGCGCCCTATCCGGAGCGACCGCAGGCGGTACGGTGCGTGGGTGAGCAGCACGGGAGAGCCGGGAACCGGCCGATGAGGAGCAACGCATGTCCCTGACCGTCCTGGAGCCGTTGCCCGACACCGCCCCGCGGCTGGACGTCGTACGTGACTGGCGCGTTGACGAGCTGATCCCGTATCTGGAGCGGCCGCAGGAGGCGGTGGAGGCAGCCATCGCGAAGCTGCTGGACTACCGCGACGACGTGCGTCCGCAGCTGTACGTCCCGCCCTCGCTGGCTCTGCCCCCGGCCACGTTCGCCGCCCACCGCACGTACGTGGTGGTGAATCAGAAGGGCGGCGCGGGCAAGACGACGACGTCGGTCGAACTGGCCGCCGCGTGGGTGGCGATGGGCTACACGGTCCGCATCATCGACGCCGACCCGCAGGACGCCTCGGTCACCCGGGCCTGGCTGCGGCCGAACTTCGAGGGCGTCCCCGAGCAGGAGCGCTACACCCTCACCGACGTCCTGTACGGGCGCCAGCCCTGGACGAGTGCACGTACGAGACGTCCGTGCGGGGCCTGTACCTGGTGCCGTCCTTCGAGGACCTCAAGCACGTCGAGTTCGACGGCAGGGCCGCCCGGGACGGGATGCTGCGCGCGGCGATCCGCCGGTCCACGGTGCCGGTGGACATCACGATCATCGACGCGCCGCCCGCCCTGGGAAGCTGAGCATCAACGGCCTGGTGGCGGCCGATCAGGTCATCCTGCCGATGCAGGTGAGCGCCCTGGACAAGGAGGCGCTGAGCGACCTGAAGAAGACGATCGAGGGTGTGCAGAACGTGGAGAACCCCGACCTGGTCGTCGCCGCCGCGGTGATGACCAACTGGAGCAGGTCCAACCTCGTGCCGCAGATCGCCGCCACCATCCGCCGGGACTACCCGGGTGCGGTCATCTCCCCGCCCGCCGCAACGTGAAGGCGGCGGCCGCCCCGCGCGTGGCCTGCCCTTGCGCGCCCTGTCGGCCCAGGCCACGACCGCCCTCGACTACGACCAGCTCGCCCATGTCCTCCTGCCCGCGAAGGAAGCTGCCTGATGCCCAAGATCGGATCCGGAAGCGACACCGGCCAGACGCCAGAGAAGAAGAACAACCTTGGCGCGGTCGGAGGCAGTGGCATCCTCGGCAAGCTGATCGGCGGAGGCGGCCAGACGCCCGGCGGCAAGAGCAAGGTGCCCGCGTACGTCAACAACGACCTGCTGGAGCGGCTGCGCGACACGGTCGTCAGCCTGCAACGCGACGCCACGATCGATATCCCGCCCTCTCCCTCTCGGCGTTCGTCGAGGCCGCGATCGAGACCGCGATCGAGTCCGCCGAGCAGGAGTACAACGGCGGCCGCCGGTTCCCGCCGAGGCCGCACGCCCGGCTCAAGACCGGCCCGCCCATTGGCTAGGCCGTTCTGATCTTGGTGACAGCGAGTAGTCGTATGGCCATAGTCCGTGTACGGTGAGCGCTGCATGCCGAACCGAAATTCGGGTCCAACTCCCGCGCCCAGCGCGGGCCGAGGAGCTCCGGCCCGCACCATCCCGGTGCGGAGGGGAACCCGAGGGAGGACAGACATGCGACGGAGCAGACGGGCGCACTGGCCGCCGTCCTGCGGGCGGCCGCCGACGGCGTACGCCTCGTGTACTGGACGGTCAGGCTGATGTCCTGGCGGGAGTGACCGCCTCTCCCTCCAAGCCACGAAGGGAGAGGCCACTCGATGCTCTGGGTCCCGGTGGTGAGAGCCACACCGCCGGGACCGCGCATTCCGTTCACGGTACCGGGATTCCCGCAGCCTGCTCCCTCTCGCCTCAGGCGGTGCCCGAATCCGGCGATGCAGACGCAGCGAGGCCGGGACGGCCCTCCCGCAGGCTCAATCGTCGTCGGGAGTGGTGTTGAGGGCATCGCAGAACCAGCACGACCACTCGCCGGGCAGGGTGTAGTGCGTTGTCGTCCAGAAGCCTCGGGGCCGCCCCTGGATGACGTTGGTCTCCCGCACTGCCAGCACTCGAATTCGAAGTCCTCCACCTGCCCAGCATGCCGGTGCTCGGCGCGCGGGCGGGGCGTTTCGGCGACATCGGCGGCCATGGGTTGGACCTGTTGGCCCCAACACCCTCCGGACGTCCCCGCCCTGGCCTCGTGGCGGCGGGCGGCACCTCGTGAATACACGTCAAGGGCATAAGACCTGTTAGTTCTAACAGGTCTGATTCAGAGATTGGCCCGTGGAACCGACCGAGTGTGACTACCGTTTCCGACCATGACCAAGGACGTCCTGGAGGAACTGCCCGAGCTCCGGGAGGCCGTGGAGGCCGTGTGCGAGCAGGCGCCCTCCGAGGCCCGCTGCCGGCAGATCCGCGCCCACGCCCGCGAGCTGGTCCGCGCTCTTCACCACCCCGACCACCCGCTGGACCCCGGCGCGCCGCTGGCGGACGTCTTCGCCATCGCCTCGCTCACGACGTACGAGCGGCTCGCGCTCGCCGGCGAGCTGCGCGGCCGTGGGCGCCGCGGCCCACCTCCGAGGCCACGGCGAACATCCGCGCCGGTGTCATGGTGCTGCTGCAACGCCAGCTCCGCCTGGAGGTCGTCCACCTGCGCCAGGAGCGCCTGCCGCTCAAGGAGCCGGTCGACGTCGCCCGGCGCGAGCGGATGCGCACCAGCCTCCAGACCGTCGCCGACCTCATCGGCCGCCGCACCCGCTGGACCGCCGAGGGCGGCCTGCTCACCCGCGGCTACCCCGCTGGGTGCGGATGCTCGCGATGGCCTCGGTCGTCCTCGACACCGGCAGCCGGGTCGGCGAGCTGTGCGCCCTGCGGCTGGAGGACCTCTCCCCACCCTGGAGGAGGTCCGCCTCGTGCGCCGCCCGCAGGCGGCACGCCGGGATGACCCGGTCAGCGTCGAGATCTACCCGCTGCGCCGGGCGACCCGGCCGCGCTCACGCGCTGGTTCCTGGTGCGCCGCCTGCTGATGACCGACGTCACCGGCACCGCCGACGCCGTGTGGGTCTCCGCGCGCGGCAACCACGGGGCACCGTCGACGACGACGGCGGCCCCAGTACCGGCCCGCGGGCACCCCACTGCAGCCGCGCGGCGCAGCGCGCCTACACCGCGGCGGTCGCCAAAGTGAACACCGAGTTGGCCGGGACCGAGGGCTGGGCTCCGCTGCCCGAACGCATGGAGCAGCTGCGGCGCGGCGTCGCCGCGCCCGAGACCTACGTCGTGCCGTCCTGGCCGGAGGCGGAGGTGGCCGCCGGGCTCATGGACCGCCTGGAGGCCGCCGGACGCCGCCTCGCCGCCCTGCCCGACGCCCGGTCCGCCGCGACGACCGGCCGGGCGGCCCGGACGAGGCCCGGCGCGTCCTGCGCGAGGCATGGCGGTTCGGCGTCGAGCACCGGGTACAGCTCGACGCCCTCGCCGGGGTCCTGATCGCCTACGACATCCCGCGCGCCGGATGGGAGCCCGAACTGCTGCGGGCCCTGGACCGCGCCGCCCGCCTCGCCCGCTGTAGACCGTTCTGCGGGGTATCGGGCCGTGCCGCATCATCCCCGCACTATCCCGCGCACCATCCCCGGCACCGCGTTTCGCCCGCATCCCGGTACCCGCCCTGGTGGGGCGTGGATCGGGCCGGTGACCACGCGCCGGAATCCCCTGCGCGCCGCCGCCTTGGCCTGGAGGTGGTGGGTGGAGATGGAGGTACGGGCTGGGTCGGCGGCGCACAGGGGCGCGATCCGCGGCGGGCCTGGGAACGGTCAGCGCCGGGGGCGCCAGCGGGTGAACACGCACTCGTTGGGGCCGGCGTGGATACCGAAGGGCACGCCGATTGGTTCGAGGGAGAAGCCCTCACCGGGGTCGAGGACGGTGTAGCCGCACCGGGCGTAGAAGGCGCCCAGGTCGCGCTCGGCCTCGTAGGAGCCGTATAGCAGGAAGTAGCCGAGCTGGTGGTGGACCTGCCAGGCCCGCTTGAGCAGCGCGGCGGCGAGGCCCTGGCCGCGGGCCTGCTCGGCGACAGCCAGGCCGTGGACCTTGGCCACGGCCACGCCCAGGTCAGGGCCCTCGGCGGCTCGTAGCCGTGCTTCAGCGCGATGTCGATGACGGTTTCGGGCGCGGTGACAGACAGCACGCCGACCACGCGGCCCTGCTGGTCGGCGGCGACCAGGATGAGGCTGATCCTGGACATCGACTCGGGCATGGGCTGTGTGACGAACGCGCGGGCGGCGACGGCGAGGAAGTTCTTCGGCGTGCTGCCCAGGCCGTCCAGGAGAGCCGAGGCGGCCGTGCCGTCCTCGACGGCGGAGCGCAGCGCGGGAATGAGCCGGACCCCGGCCGTGCCCAGCAGCGTGTCGGCCGCGTCCGTGTCCTGGGCGCGGGCGAGGCGGATCCGCGTGTCGGCGGGGCCAGGCCAGCCCGCGCGTAACCGGTCGGCGGACAGCGGCGCGGGCCGCGCGCCCTTCTTGCTCGTGCGCTTGCCCATGGACAGCTCCCTGGTGATCGGCCAGACCTCCGGTGCGGCGACTGGCACCAAGCTGGATCTTGTCCACGGGGCGCGCGGCTCAAGTGACCGTTTCCGGCCGGATCCACCGAGGGCGGACGCGCACCGTAGGAGTCCGTGGATCGCGGACTGGGCGGCCATCAATCCGGGCCCGGCGTAACGCGCCGCGCGTGCCGGCCTCGTGGCTGGCACGGGCCAGTTCATCGGCTATCAGACCTGTTAGGGCTAACAGGCCCAACGCGACAGAGTTGCGGGAGTGCTCGACCAAAATGCACGCGAGGGCTGGACCACGAAGCGGCCCAGCCCTCGCTCAGCCCTGACTCAGGCGCCCGTCTTCCGGATGATCAATCGTGCGATCTCCCGGCAGTGATTGGCCACGGCCCGGCAGTGCTCACCGATGGTCTCGGCCCGGATGTCCGATTCGGTCCCGCATGGAGCAGCGGGATCGGAGCCGAGCGACACCAAAGCAAGGATGCCGAGAAGAGTCGGGACTACCTGACTCAGAGCGGTGCCCATGTTTTATTCACCATCATCTTTCTCATGGGAAGTGCGCTCTGGATGCTCAACATATCGGGCGATCAAGGGGCATTGTGTTGCTGTTCGCGCATAGGGAAACGCGTTGCGTGCCCACCCGCTTGGACAGGCGTGTCGGCAGCCACCCTCGGCGTGCTCTCGGGATCCCGAGCGGCTGGTCGCCCGGATCGCCCGCGGGTCTCGACCGACCAGCAGTCCACCGCCCGGCAGAACCTCGTCCTGGACGAAGCGGATCGAGGCCCCGATCGTCTTCGAAGGCGGGACGGCGCCCACCCTTGTTGCCCTTGGCCTCAGCGGCGCGCAGCCGTCGTAGGTCAGCTCGTGCTGGAGGACGCGCTGACGATTCGGGAGGTGCGGACGCCTGACAGCGGGCGGCAGTTTCAGGTTCCAGAGCTGCATGGTGGATTCACGAGTGCACGAGCCAGGACACACGCGAGAACACAGGGCGGGCTACAGGGACACGAACCGGCGGTGCCAGGAGCGGTCACCCTTCCGAGTGGAGAGGCTGGCGCCGCGCACCGCTTGCTCGTGATCATGGACGCCATGAGTACGCACGCATCCCGCGCCCACCGTGGCGCTGCGGACAGCACCCGCCCGGCGACTCCCTCGTCGGATCGGCGTGGACCGACCCCACCGTGGTCGCCGCGACCGTCAGCGCCGTGGGCACCGCTGTCACCGGTATCGGCGTCGCTGCTGTACAGCAGCGCGGCGAGACCAAGCGGGCCCGGATCGCGGCCGACACCGAACGCGCGCACATTCAGCAGTCCGCCCCGCCCCCTCCTCCCGGAGTGAGCCGCGTTCCCTCCCGAGCCTGGCCGTCGCGCGGAGGCTGCCGTCGGGAGGTACCGCGCTGCTGTCGGGAGTACCGGGCCGTTTCGGTGGGCGGTGGGAGGGGCTGGTCAGGCCGCGTGCAGGTACCACGCTGCCACGTCCACGAACTGGTCGTGGGCGACCAACGCGGCCTCCCGGGCCTGGGTGAGGTCGTCGGTGGTGGCGTAGGCATCGCGCATGGCGTACGTCGCGTTCACCATCTCGGCAGCGGCTTGGCGGACGGCCGGGTCGGTGATGTGCAGTCGGAGGGCGACCAGGGGCCGGGTCACGGCGGATCGGGTCGCGTGGCTGAGGGTCTGGAGGTCCCGGACGCGGTCGGGCGGGTCGGCCTTGAGGACTGCGTCCCCGCGGGCCCACATCGCGGTGCGGTGGTCGCTGATGGCGGTCGCGAGAGCCGTTACGGCTTCGAGCCGGTCGCGCTGAAGCTGTTCGGTGCGAGCCGCCTTCTCGGCCCGCCCGGCCGCGCGGTGCTGGAACAGGCCGGAGACGACGGAGCCGAGCAGCGTTCCCAAGACGGCGATCACAGCAGTGGTCACGGATTCCTCCTTTCCTCTCCTCTTGAGTGGTTTCTAGAACCGCACGGTGGATTGGGGTGCCCCAGCCGTCGGATTGGGGTGCCCCAGCCGTCGTGGAACGGCGGTTCGGTCGAGTACAGATGGGCGGGCGGGCGCCACAGGCGCAGCAGTGCCTCCGCCACGCTGTCGCCGTCGCCCTGCCCGACCTCGCGGCCGTCCGGCTCCCTGGCGTGCGCGAGGTAGCGGGCGGGGATCGGCTCCTGGAGCAGGCCGCCCTCCTCATCGGTGGCGCCGTCCTGCCCGTGGTCGTACTCCAGAGTGATGGTGCCGCCCTCCCGCAGGAAGGCGTCGGTGTCGATGCGCTCGCCGTCGGGCGGCAGGTCGACCAGCGTCAGGGCGGCGACGACGGCGACGACCGGGCGTCGGTGGCGGGTCAGGACCTGCGGCTGCCCGCCGGGGAACCGGGTGGCGTCCGAGATCACGTCCGCGAGCTTGGGACGAGCATCGGTGAGCGGCCGCACCGGGCACCGGCCGGGATCGGCGATCTTGTCCAGGGGGCGATGGCGGCCCACGTCGGGTAGCCGAGGCTCGCCGTGGTGTCCATGGCGATCAGGGTGACCGTGCCGTTCTCGGCGGCGGCCACGAGCTGGCCCCAGCGGGTGCGGGCGTCTTCCACGCCCACCACCGGGCCCCACCGCTTGACCAGTTCCGTGTACCGAGGGGCACGGCGGCTGTCTCTGCAGGTGTCGTCTCTTCCATGCCCATAACGTAAGGCACCTTACGGCGTTATTGTAAGGCGCCTTACGGAATTTGGCGTGTTCTCGTCACCTCATCGGCACTCAGCGGGCCTCAACACCCTCCAACGCGGCCAGGCAGGACAGCATCGCCAACACGGTGGTGACCGTCATGGCCCTGTTCGGAGACCACGACGCCGAACGCGCTCTTCTCCGCAGCCTCGGTGGTGTCCTGCCACACGGACAGAGGCAGCGATGTCGTCTCGGTACGGATAGGGCCGCACTCCACGATCCGCTCGTAGCAGGGAGCGCAGATGTCGACGGCCTCTGTGTCCGGCTCACGGGGGCCACGATCCGTGCTCGGAGGCCGGGATCAGCCGAGTTCTCGCATGTATCCCCGGTGTTGTGGAAGAAGCGGCAGACGCATCGACACCGCGTGATGTCATTCGGCTCCCATGCGACAGCCACGGGTAGCTCGATGACGAGAACCGGCTTCATCAGGTCTCCTCCGGTGGTTGGGGCGGACACGTCCCGCCTCTCCCCGCCAGAACCGTATGCGTCGAAAGTCTTAACTGCGGCCGATTTACAGAAACAGAAACAGACAGGCAGAGGGTCCTGCGGGTCCTTCGGTTTCGGCCTGCTCCGCGCTGGACGGCCATCGCTGTTGTGAGCACGCTGGACGGTATGGTCCGCCGTCATCGGAGCTGCCTCGTCTGCCGGACGCCTCTGCCGGACGGTTGCTCTCCGCAGCGGAAGTACTGCTCTGCTGCCTGCCGGTCCATGGCCTACCGACTCCGGTGCGAGCGGCGGCGCGTTGTCGCGCTCGCGGTGACGGCCATCACCTTGATGACCGAGGGGATCCACAGGTGGCGCGGTACCTGTGCCCGGTGTGCGGGGTGGCATTCTCCCTGGCGGGAGGACGCGCAGCGATGCCGTCTACTGCTCGGGACGGTGCCGCACGAGGGCGTGGCGAGCCCGTCGGGCGTGACGTCGAGCCGTCACGCGGGCCACGTTGCTCTGCCCGTGGTGACGGCTCGACGTCATGCCCGCGGCCACCCCTGGTGGGGCCGACCTCGCTGGCCGACCCCACCGTAAGCGCCACGCCCATTCACGCCGTACGGCTCAGCGTTCCGGCCCCGTACCACTGCCGAATCGGCTGACTCGGTACGCATCAGGAGCACGGGCGGCTCGGCTGTCGGCGTCTCGGTCTCGATGCTCGGCGGCTCCGGACGCCCTGGCGGTGGTGTCGGCCGCCGTCCCCACGGCAGCAGCCCGCCCAGCGAGGAGATGACATGGGACAGCCCCTCCAGGCCGTCGGATAAATCGCTCGGCGGGATCCGGCGCAGGGCGACCCAGGCCACGACTGCCACCAGCAGTAGAACGGCAACCAGAAGGACGACGGCGCAGAGCGCCAAGGGCAGGACCGGCACGTCGGCAGCACCGGGAGCGGACAGCAGCAACAATTGAATACCTCCGGGGATGGCAAACGGGAGTGAGTAGTTGGCGTACAGGAAATCCCGGTGAGAACGATCATGGTGGGCTAGCACACGGTGTGCGGCTGCCGCTGGGGTTCGGGGAAAGATCGTTGAGCGGGCCGGGGCGCTGGCTACGGTCCGATCGTGCCGGTGGAGTTTCTGACTGATGAGCAGGCCGAGGCGTACGGGACGTTCACCGAGGTGCCCACGCGCCCGGAGCTGGAGCGGTTCTTCTTCCTCGACGATGACGACCGCGATCTGATCGCGCTGCGCCGTACGGACGCGCACCGGCTGGGCATAGCGGTGCAGATCTGTACGGTCCGCTACGTCGGCCGGTTCCTGGGTGAGGACCCGCTCGCGGTGCCGTGGGAGGTCGTGGAGTACCTAGCCGGGCAGCTCGGCATCCTGGACGCCTCGTGCGTGAAGCGGTACGCCGAGCGGCGGTCGACGGTGTACGAGCACGCGGACGAGATCCAGAGGCGCTTCACGTACCGGGATTTCACCGACCGGAAGTGGGGCCGGGAGTTCCGCGGCTTCCTGTACGGGCGGGCGTGGACGCACGCCGAGGGACCGGTGGCGCTGTTCAACCACGCGGTGACGTGGCTGCGGAAGAACCGGGTGCTGCTGCCCGGGGTCTCGGTGCTGGCCCGGCAGGTGTCGGAAGCCCGTACGGCGGCCGAGCGGCGCCTGTACGAAGCGGTGGCCAGGGCGACGTACCGGGCCGATCCCGTGCTCGCGCCAGCGCTGGCGGAGCTGCTGGTGGTGCCGGAGGGCAGGCGGGTCTCGGAGCTGGAGCGGCTGCGCACGCCGCCGGTGAAGTCGACGGGCACGGCGATGGTGCGGGCGATGGAGCGGGTGGAGGAGATCTCCGCGTTCGCGCTGGGCCGGGTGAACCTTCAAGGGTGCCGGTGAACCGGCTGTCCGCGCTGGCCCGGTACGGGCAGCTGAGCAAAGCGCAGACGATCGAGCGGGCCCCGGAGCCGCGGCGGACCGCGCTGCTGACGGCGGTGGTCCGTCAGCTGGAGGCGCAGGCGGTCGACGACGCGCTCGACCTGTTCGCGGTGCTGATGGCGAACCGGCTGATCAGCCCGGCCCGGCGGGCATCGGACCGGGAGCGCCTGGCGATGCTGCCGCAGCTGGAGAAAGCGGCCCGCATCCTGGCGAAGGCGTCGAAGATCCTCACCGAGGAGCTGGACCTGGTCGCCGAGCACGAGGCGGCGGACCTGGACGTCGCCGCGTTGTGGGCAGCGGTCGAGAAGGCCGTGCCGCGTACGGCGGTGGCCGGCGCGGTGGCGACCGTCGAGGCCCTGGTGCCCGAGGACGACGGCTCGGCCGAAGCGGCGATGCGCGAGAAGCTGGCTCTGCGCTACAACACCGTGCGCCCGTTCCTGTCCCTGCTCGGCGAATCGGACGCGCTGGGCGCCGCCCGGCCGGGCGGCGCATCCTCAAGGCCGTACGCCGCCTGCCCGCGCTCTCGCGGCGCCGGGTCAAGGACCGGCCACTGCTGCCCGCGAGATCGACGCCGAGCTGGTGCCGGCGATGTGGAAGCGCGCGGTGTTCACAGGCGCCAAGCTGCCACAGGGCGCGGTCGACCGGGACGCGTACGTGGTGTGCGTCCTGGAGCAGCTGCACCGTGCCCTGAACCGGCGCGACGTGTTCGCCGCCCCGTCGAACCGGTGGGCGGACCCGCGCGCCCGGCTGCTGGACGGTCCGCGGTGGGAGGCGATGCGCGCGGACGTGCTCGCGGGCCTGTCCCTGACCGAGGACGCCGAGGAGCACCTGGCCCGGCTCGTGAGAGGGCTGGACGCGGCGTGGCGGCAGATGGCCGACCGCCTGGAGGAGGCCGGCGCCGACGCGAAGGTGGAGATCGTCGTCCCCGAGGGCGGCGGACGCGCCCGCCTGTCGGTGGACAAGCTCGGCGCGGTGGGCGAACCGGAGTCGTTGACCTGGCTCAAGGCCACCACGGAGGCGATGCTCCCGAGGATCGACCTGCCGGACCTGCTGTTCGAGGTCCATTCCTGGACCGGGTTCCTCGACGCCTTCGGCCACGTCTCCGAGCGGCGCACCCGCATGGAGGGCCTGCTCGTCTCGCTCGTCGCGCTGCTGGTGGCGGAGAGCTGCAACATCGGCCTGACCCCGGTCATCGACCCGGAGAACAAGGCGCTGACCCGCTCGCGGCTGTCCCACGTCGACCAGAACTACCTGCGCGCCGACACCATCGCTGCGGCGAACGCCGCGCTCATCACCGCCCAGTCCCGCATCGAGCTGGCCCAGATGTGGGCGGCGGCCTGCTCGCGTCCGTCGACGGCCTGCGCTTCGTCGTTCCGGTCAAGAGCATCAACACCGGCCCCTCACCGAAGTACTACGGCTACAAACGCGGTGTGACCTGGCTCAATGCCGTCAACGACCAGGTCGCGGGGATCAGCGCGATGGTCGTACGCGGCACCCCGCGCGACAGCCTCTACACCCTGGACACGCTGCTGAACCTCGACGGCGGGGTGAAGCCGGAGATGGTCGCGACCGACAACGCCTCGTACTCCGACATGGCCTTCGGCCTGTACAAGATGCTCGGCTTCCGCTTCGCCCCGCGCTTCCGCGACCTCGCCGACCAGCGGTTCTGGCGGGCCGACCTGCCCGGCGGCCAGGCGCCGGCCGCCGGGTACGGGCCGCTGGAGGCTGTCGCCTGCAACAAGGTCAACCTCAAGCGGATCGCCACACACTGGCCGGACATGCTCCGGGTGGCCGGCTCGCTCATCACCAACCAGGTCCGCGCCTACGACCTGCTGCGGATGTTCGGCCGCGAGGGCCACCCGACCCCGCTCGGCGCCGCGTTCGCCGAGTACGGCCGCATCGACAAGACCATGCACCTGCTCGCTCTGGTCGACCCGGTCGACGACACCTACCGCCGACTGATGAACCGGCAGCTGACCGTTCAGGAGTCCCGCCACCGCCTGGCCCGCGCGATCTGCCACGGCGGCCGCGGCCAGATCCGCCAGGCATACCGCGAGGGCCAGGAGGACCAGCTCGCCGCCCTCGGCCTGGTCCTCAACGCCGTCGTCCTGTGGAACACCCGCTACCTGGACGCCGCCGTGGCCCGGCTCCGTGCCGAGGGCCACGACATCAAGGACGAGGACGTCGACCGCCTGTCCCCGCTCAAGGACCGGCACATCAACTTCCTGGGCCGCTACCTGTTCAACATCAAGGCCAGCGGCCCCGGCCAGGCCTGCGCCCTTCCGCGACCCGGACGCGTCCGAGGACGGTGACGAGGACGGCGAGCAGCCGTGACGTCCCCGGCCGGACCGGTCACCGGGTGGGCAGCCCGATGCGTCGCAGCCATGTCTCGACTTCGGTGTCGGCGTCCTTGACCTCTTCACCGCGTACCGCGAGTCCCTCGGCGATGTTGGCGCTGGGGCAGGAGGCGGCGTAGTCGCGTTCGGTGGTGCCCAGGCCGCTCATGGCGTAGGTGGTGACCGGGTGGACGGTCTTGCCGCGGAAGTCGAGGGCTTCGGTGAACGTCGTCATGATCATGGGCGCTCGGACGTTCCAGATGGGGCTGGCCAGGAGGATGGTGTCGTAGCCGTCGAGGGAGGGCAGGCGGCCCTCGATGGCCGGGCGGGCATCGGTGTCCTGCTCGCGGACGTTGCGCTTCACGGTGGCGTCGTAGTCCTGCGGGTAGGGGTCTGCGGCCTGGATGCGATAGGTGTCGCAGGCGATACGGTCGGCGATCTTCTCGGCGAGCACCTGGGTGTTGCCGACCTTCAGGTCGGTACGGCCGCCGTAGTAGTAGTTCTCGCCCGGGCGGGAGAAGTAGGCCAGCAGGACTCGTTTCACGTTGCTTCCGCTCGTGGCGGACTGGGAGGCGGCGGGGTGCCGGACCGCGGTGAGGACGGTGAGCAGCTCGCCAAGGGGCCGCGCCCAAAGCGGCGGTTGCGGTCAGCAGCGCGCCGCGCAGAACGGTGCGCCGGCTCGGTAGGGCGCCGTGGTGCTGTGGCGTGATCATGGTGGGCGGCTCCCGGTGAACCGTGGAAGCCGGGCGGGCGCCCGGGCATTCGTCTTGAGGACACCCGCGGCCGGCGAGGGCGGGGGTGAGGCGTTCAGCTGTCCAGACGGCGCCCGCGAGCCACTTGACCATCTCGGGGTCGTGATGGTCGAAGAACAGGAGCTGCCGGTGTCGAGGGTGGCGATCTGGGCCATCTGCTCGTCGGTGAGCTCGAAGTCGAAGACGTCGAAGTTCTCGGCCATGCGCTCGGCGCGGACGGACTTGGGGATGGCGATCACGCCGCGCTGGGTCAGCCAGCGCAGCACGACCTGGGCGACCGACTTGCCGTACTCCTTGCCGATCCCGGCGAGGAGCGGGTTGTGGAACAGGTCGTTCTTGCCTTCGGCGAAGCCGCCCAGGACTGGATCTGCACGCCGTGCTCGCGCATGAGGTCCTGGTAGTCGGCGCGCTGGAAGAAGGGTGGGTCTCGATCTGGTTGACCTGCGGGGTGATCTCGTTGTTGATGATCAGGTCGATCAGCCGGTCGGGGTAGAAGTTGGCGACGCCGATCGCCTTGACCACGCCCTCGCGGTTGAGTGCCTCCATGGCGCGCCACTGGCCGTAGACGTCGCCGAAGGGCTGGTGCATCAGGTACAGGTCGAGGTAGTCCAGTCCCAGCTTGGTCAGGGACGTCTCGAACGCGCGGCGGGTGTTGTCCTGGGCGGGGCGTCCTGGACCCACAGCTTGGTGGTGACAAACAGCTCCTCGCGCGCGATGCCGCTGGACTTGATGGCGCGGCCGACGGCTTCCTCGTTGCCGTAGGCGGCGGCGGTGTCCAGCAGGCGGTAGCCGGCGGCGAGCGCCTCGGAGACGGCGCGCTCGGTGTCCTCGGCGGGGATCTGGTAGACGCCGAAGCCGAGGAGTGGCATCTCGACGCCGTTGTTCAGGGTCACGTGCTGCATGAGGGGTGTCCTTCACTGTGCGGGGTGGGGGCGGGGTCAGGGGCGGATGAGGGCCTTGAGGACCTGGCGGTCGGCCATGGCCCGGTAGGCGTCCGGAGTCCGGTCGAGGGGAAGGTCTCGTCGAAGACGCGGCCGGGGCTGATGGTGCCGTCCAGGACGTCGGGCAGCAGCTGCTCGATGTAGGCGCGGGCGGGGCTGGCGCCGCCGGTCAGGGTGATGTTGCGCATGAACTCCGCCGGGCCGATCGGTCCCTGCTCGTACTGGGGACGCCCAGGCGGCTGATGGTGCCGCCGTCCAGGACCGCGCCGAGCGCGGTGTCGAGGGCCTGGCGGGTGCCGACGGCCTCGATGACCTTGTCCACGCCGCCGGTCAGCTCGCGGATGCGGACGATGCCCTCCTCGCCGCGCTCGGCGACCACGTCGGTGGCGCCGAACTCACGGCCCAGGCCGGTGCGGGCGTTGTGGCGGCCGGCGAGCACGATCCGCTCGGCACCCAGCCGCTTCGCGGCGATCACCGCGCACAGGCCGACCGCGCCGTCCCCGACCACCAGCACGGTGTCGCCGCGGCCGACGCCGGCGGTGACGGCGCCGTGGTGGCCGGTGGTCATCACGTCCGACAGCGCGAGCAGCGACGGCAGCAGCGCGGAGTCGGCGGCCACCGGCAGCCTCACCAGGGTGCCCTCGGCGTACGGGACGCGGACGGCCTCGCCCTGGCCTCCGTCGACGCCGTCGAAGCCATAGCGGCCGCCGTTGCGGCAGGAGATGTGCAGGCCCTTGGCGCAGTAGTCGCAGGTGTTGTCGCTGTAGGTGAACGGGGCGATGACCAGGTCACCGGTCTTCAGACCGGTGACCTCCGAACCGGTGTCCTCGACGACACCGAGGAACTCGTGCCCCATGGGGCGGCCGGTGTCGGTGGCGGGCATCGAGGCGTAGGGCCACAGGTCGCTGCCGCACACACAGGAGGCGACGACGCGCACCACGGCGTCGGCAGGCTGGACGATCTTGGGGTCGGGCCGGTCCTCGACGCGGACGTCACCGGCTCCGTACATCACTGCTGCACGCATAGGGTACTGCTCCAAACGGGGTCGTACGGGGTGGCACGAAGGAATCAGCGTTCGAGCATCCGGGCCTGAGCCTCGGTGTGGGTGTCGCCGGCGGCGGGCGGCAGGCTGGAGAGCCGGTCGAGCTGCTCGGCCGTCAGCGTGACCGCGTCGGCGGCGGCGTTCTCCTCGACCCGGGCCACGCGCTTGGTGCCGGGGATCGGAGCGATGTCGTCGCCCTGGGCGAGCAGCCAGGCCAGCGCCACCTGACCGGGTGTGGCACCGACCTCGTCGGCCAGCCCCTTGACCTCGTCGGCCAGCGCCAGGTTGCGCCGGAAGTTCTCGCCCGTGAAGCGCGGGTTGTCGCGGCGGAAGTCGTTCTCGTCGAACTGGTCGGTGGAGCGCACCGTGCCCGTGAGCATCCCGCGGCCCAGCGGGGAGAACGGCACCAGACCGATGTTCAGCTCTCGCAGGACAGGCAGCACGCGCTCCTCGATTCCCCGGGTGAACAGGGAGTACTCGGACTGGACCGCGGTGACGGGCTGGACGGCGTGGGCCCGGCGGATGGTGTCCGGACCGGCCTCGGAGAGGCCGAAGGCGCGTACCTTGCCCTCGGCGATCAGTTCGCCCACGGCGCCGGCGGTCTCCTCGATCGGCGTGTTCGGATCGACGCGGTGCTGGTAGTACAGGTCGATGTGGTCGGTGCCCAGGCGCTTGAGGGAGCCCTCGACCGCCGTGCGGATGTTGGCCGGGCCGGAGTCCAGGTTCCACGCGCCGTCACCGGCGTGCGAGACCAGGCCGAACTTGGTGGCCAGCACCACCTTGTCCCGGCGCCCCTTCAGCGCTCGCCCGAGCAGCTCCTCGTTGGTGTACGGGCCGTAGATCTCGGCGGTGTCGATCAGCGTGACACCCAGCTCCAGGGCCCGGTGCACGGTCCGGATCGACTCCGCGTCGTCCGTACCCGAGCCGGTGTAGCCGTGGGACATGCCCATCGCGCCCAGCCCGATCCGAGAAACCTCCAGGTCACGCAGCTTGATGTACCGCATCTCGCCCTCTTCCGATCATGGGTGTCGCCTGGTCTCTCACTCTTGCCCGGCCCGGCAGGCCGTGCCCGTCGAAGCCCGGGCGGGAGCGAAGAGGCCAACGTCTTCCTCATTCACCTTCGCCCGGATTGCTCGGGTGTGGCAGGGCGGGCTCTTCGGGAGTAATGACAGAGCCCCTCCCGTCCGCGGCGCAGCTGTCTGCAGGGTGAAACTGGAGTCATGGCATCCCAGAGCGCGAACAGCGAGGGCGCCGAGCTGGGCCGCTTCCTGCGCGCCCGCCGCACCCAGACCAGCCCCGAGCACGTCGGCCTGACCGTCGGCGCCGGAATCCGCCGCACCCCGGCCTGCGCCGCGAGGAGCTCGCCACCCTCGCCGGCATCAGCATCGACTACTACGTACGCCTGGAACGCGGCAAGGAGACCCGCCCCAGCCCCGCCGTCCTCGACTCCTCGCCCGCGCCCTGCACATGGACGACCAGGAACACCAGCACCTGCGCGAGCTCGCCGCCCGAGCCGCCCGCTACGCCCCGAGCCGCCGCCAGCCCCAGCCGCACCGTGCGCCCTCACCTCAAGCTGCTGCTGGAATCGCTGCGGCCGAACCCCGCGTACGTCATCAGCCGCAGCATGGACATGCTCGCCTGGAACCCCGGCGGCCTCGCCCTGTACGCGGGACTGGAGGACTGGCCGGCCAAACACCGCAACCTGGCCCGCTACCTCTTCCTCCACCCGGCAGCCCGTGACCTGTTCACCGACTGGGACCGCCAGATCACCGCCTGCGTCGCCCGCCTGCGCGCCGTCGCCGGAACCGCTCCCGACGCCCCGGACCTGACCAACCTCGTCGGCGAGCTCCTCCTCAAGAGCCCCGACTTCGCCCGGCTGTGGGAACGCTACGAGGTCACCGGCCGCAAGCCCGCACAGAAGACCTTCCACCACCCCGCGTCGGCACCATCACGCTCACCTCCCAGTCCATGCAACTGGAAGGCACCCCGGTCAGCGCATCGGCGCCTACACCGCCGAACCCGGCACACCCGACCACGACGCCCTGCTCCTGCTCGACATGACCGCGCCCGCAGCCACGCCCCACCGGGAAGTCCCGCACGCATCACCCTGAGCGCTGCTCTCACAAACGGTCCTTTGCGCGAGCATGATCACTTGCAGGCTGTCCGGTCGTCTTCATACCCGGATTCGTTCTCAGAACCTGTTCTCACTCAAAAGCGGGTCAGACCCCTTCTGAGACTTGCATTGTGCGAAAATCCGGGCTCATGACGGACCCTCAGCAACCCTCTAAGGCCGACCGCTCGGACGCCGACGACGTCGAGGCGCACGCCTGTCCGAAGTGTGAGGCCCAGCCCGGCTCGCCGTGCCGCTCGCGCGGCGGCGCGGTCGCCTCCGCCTACCACACCCGCCGCTTCACCCTGGTGCCTCGGCTGAAGAAGGAGCTGCGGGTGCCGACCCCGGCCGACCGGGGTCCGGGCCGGCCGTGGCGGCCGGGCACCCGCCGCCTGCGCCGATCGACCCGGACCTGCCGAGCGCGGACATCCGTATCGGGTACGCGAGGTGCTCGACCCTCGGGCAGGAACTCGACTCCCAACTCGACGCGCTCAGCAAGCACGGCATCCCCAGGGACAAGATCTTCAGCGAGAAGATCAGCACCCGGGTGCGGGTCCGCCCGAAGTTCGAGGAGGCGCTGAGGACGGCCCGGGAGGTCAAGGCGCACGCCCGCACTGCCGGGTCATCTTCACCGTGTACGAGATGAAGCGCCTCGGCCGAGACGCCGCCGAGCTCACCGCACTCGCCGACCACCTCACCGCCCACGGCCTGGTCCTGGAGATGCTGGCCGGTCCCCTGCCCGGGATCTACGACCCGACCGGGCCGGGAAGCTGCTGTTCGCGTTCTTCGCGGCGATGGCGGAGACCGAGCGGGAGAACATCCGCGAGTCGACGCTCGAAGGGCTCGACACCGCGGCCCGCAAGGGCAAGCACGGAGGCCGGCCGCCCGTCATCACCGAGGACATGCTCCACACCGTGCTGCGGCGCCGGGCGAACGGGGAGTCCGTCGAGCAGATCCAGCCCGACCTGATCATCCCCACCGGCAAGCGAAAGGGACAGAACCCTCGGTGGCCAGCGTCTACCGGGCGCTCGCTGAGCACGCCAAGCGCGAGGCGTACCCCGAAGCCGTCGAGCAGGCCCACGCCGACTTCGACGCCCTCCAAACCGGCGGCGCCCCGGCCCAGTCCGGACGCCATGGCGCTCAGCTCGTGACCATGATCGTTCTCACCGGGATTTCCTGCACGCCAACTACTCACACCCGGCAAAGGCCCTGGGGCGGCTCCCCAGGGGCCTGCGTGATCGAAAAGCTCCCGCTTCCCGCCGGGGAAGGGGAGCCGTACTGGCCACAGCAGTGGCAGATCCGTCAGGCATCACAGTGGTGGCGAATCCACTCGACAGAACGGCTGCGGCCCACGCAGGGTTCCCAGGACCGGGAGTTGATGTGGTGGCGGTGGGAAGTACCTGTCCACGACGGATAAGACCTGTTAGGTCCAACGCCTCTAATCGGCGTGGTGATGGCGGGCTTGGATCAGTTCGTCCAGGAGGGCGAGGACCTGGTCGCGGATGGCGGCCGGGGCGAGTGGGTGGGAGGCTTCGGCGCCGGGTGGGAGGTCGTCGGCGAGGGCGGGGCGCAGGCGGCGCAGCCGGGCGGCGAGGGCGGGGCCGTCCAGCTCCTTCACCCAGGACGCCAGCTCGGTCTCGGAGGCGGCGTGGGCGAGGGCGGGCCAGGTGCCGTTGAAGGTCGCCAGGTCCCAGATGGCTTCGCGCAGGCGGGCCTCGTTGGCGTGGCACCAGGCGTGTCCGGCCCGGTCGCGGGCGCGTTCGGCGCGCTGCAGTTCGGGGTGGCGGTCGCGGCGGTAGCTGGCGGCGTCGCGCTCCAGGCGGACGTGGCGGCTCTCGGCGCTGGAGCGGGAGGTCAGCCCGAGGGCGTCGGCGACCTGTTGCCAGGAGGCCCCGCGGTCCCGGGCGGCCCGGGTGAGGTCTCGCTCCAGGGTGTCCATGGCCGCGCGCGCCTCGTCGAGCTGGGTGAGGGCGGCGAGGACGTCCTCGGCCGGTACTTCCGGGCGGTCGGCGCCGTCGAGCGCGCCGTAGCCGTCGGCGGCCGCGCGCACCGCGTGCATGGCGCGGAGTGGGTCGTGCCATGCACGGCCGTCGCCGTAGCGGGCCCGGAGCAGGTCCTCGGCGTCGCTGAGCTGCTGCTCGCGTCGTGCGGGGTCGATCTTCGCCATGCGGGGCAGCCTGCCATCGCCCGGCCGCCGTCCGCGAATCGCGGACACTCGGGGTCGAGACGGCCGCATACATGGATCTTCTACCAGGAAACCCCTTCACCACGCCCGGATGACCCGCATCCGGGCGTGACGATCGCACAGAACAGGGTCGAGACGCGCCATGGTGGGGCCAGGAGCGCCCGCCACAGCGCCGCCGCCGGGGAGTCGCGGATCACCCCACGGGGCCGCAGAAGGGCACACAGGGACGCGCCGCCCTGCTCTTGTAGGTCGCCGCGCGGAGCGCGTTCCCTATTCATGGTTCTGACCTGCACGTTCCTCCTGCAGTCGCCCCACAGCGGGCGCCGTCACCCGAACGGGTGACGGCGCCAGCTCCCTCAAGCGTGTTAACAGGCCCTTGCGCTTATTACTCACGGGTCTCGTCGAGCTCATGACCTCCACGTTGCCGACTACCCGCCGTTCCCCAGCCCGGGTCACACCACAAGCTCGCAGCGCGAAGAGGCAAGATCCACTTCTCGGAGGGAGCGGTGAAAGTGCTCTGAGCAGGGTGTTGGGTGCGGCGCGGGCCGTACCCAACACCGTCTGGGTGGGGCGCATGGGCCTGTTAACGCGCAGAAGAACGCGGCAGCGACGGTCTGCGCGTCAGCCGGTGGACCGGACCTGGGCCAACCCGGCCGGGTCCAGCTCGAACGGGAACGGCCGCCCGACCCGGGTCACGGCCCCGGCAGCGCGGTCGCCTGCTCCACGTACCGGCCCCCGTCGAGCTCCCCGCAGAACAGCCGCGGGGCGGGATCGAACTCCAGGCGCCAGTAGTTCGGGACCGCGGCCTCGGCGTACAGCATCGGCTTGAACTTACGGTCCATGGTCTTGTTGCCGGGCGAGACGAGCTCGACGACAAGCTGCACCGCGTCAGCGTCGATGCTGACACGGTCCTCAACAGTCGCGCCCTGGTCGGCAACGACGATGTCGGGGACCACCAGGCCGCTGGGCAGGGTGACGTTGATGGCCTCAAGGACCTCGACCGGTGCGCCAACGGTCTCGGCCGCAGCCTCCAGAAGGTTCGCGAGCCGACGACTGGCCCTCTGGTGGCGCAGACCGGGGCGGGGACATCACGAGCGACTCACCCAGCAGTTCGTAACGGACGGTTCGGTCTTCGGGCAGGGCCAGAACGTCAGTGACGGTCCAGGGCCCGTGGTGCTCGTCGATGCTGGCGACGCTCATGTCCGGTCCACCTCCTCGCCGCTCCGCCCAGTGTGGCCCGCCGAAGCGGCCAGTGTCTCCGCCCGGGCCCAGAAGTGACGATTTCGGGGCCCGGCCCCGCCCGGCGGGCTCAGCGGATCGGCTTGGGCACCGCGGCCGGGAACGTGACCATCAGGTGCCCGGCGTCCGCCAGGCGCTGAAGGCCGGAGCGGACGGCGGCCTCATTGCCGTCGGCCCGCTGCCCCATCCGGCCGCCGGTCATCACCTTCACGATCTCGTCCAGGTCGTGGGGCCGTCGTACACGTTGATCCAATGCATGACCCGGACGTACAGGCCGAGGTCGTTCGGGAGACCTCCGGATCGTCGATCACAGAGGCGGGCACCACCACCACATCGGGAAAATCGGCCTGCTCGATCTGGTGGTACTGCTTGCGGTCCTCCTGCGACTGGTCGCTCAAGAGCACTCCTGGGGTGATTGCGCCGACGGCCCCGAGCTGGGACCGTCGGCTTCGATACCGGAAAATTGCAGGTCAGGCCGCTTATGAGGCCATATCAACGAACCTGCTGTAGTGGCCCTGGAAGGCCACCGTGATCGTCGCGGTCGGGCCGTTGCGGTGCTTGGCCACGATCAGGTCCGCCTCGCCCGCGCGGGACGACTCCTTCTCGTACGCGTCCTCGCGGTGCAGCAGGATGACCACGTCGGCGTCCTGCTCGATCGAACCCGACTCACGCAGGTCGGAGACCTGGGGCGCTTGTCGGTGCGCTGCTCCGAGCCGCGGTTGAGCTGAGAGAGGGCGATGATCGGGATGCCGAGTTCCTTGGCGAGCATCTTCAGGCCCCGGGAGATCTGGCCGACCTCGACCACGCGGTTCTCGGCGCGCCTGCCGGACTCCATGAGCTGCAGGTAGTCGACGACGATCAGGCTCAGCCCGTGCTTCTGCTGGAGGCGTCGGCACTTCGAGCGGATCTGGAGCATGGTCAGGTTCGGGGAGTCGTCGAGGTACAGCGGGGCGGCCTCGATGGCGGGCAGCTTGCGGCCGATGGCCTTCCAGTCGTCCTCGCTGAGGTTGCCGCCGCGCATGTGGTGCAGGGCGACGCGGGCCTCGGCGGAGAGCATCCGCATGTTGATCTCCGAGAGGCCCATCTCCAGCGAGAAGAACACGCTGGGCAGAGCGTCCCGGACCGAGCAGGCCCGGGCGAAGTCCAGAGCGAGGGTGGACTTGCCCATGGCCGGGCGGGCGGCCACCACGATGAGCTGGCCGGGCTGGAGTCCCTGGGTCAGGTGGTCGAGGTCCTTGAACCCGGTGGAGACGCCGGTGAGCTTGCCGCCCCGGTTCTGGATGGCCTGCAGTTCGTCGACGGTCGCGGCCAGGCTGCCTTCGCCGGGCCGCGCGGGGTCGCCGACCGTGGCGACCTCGGTGGCCGCGTGGATCTCGGCCTGGGCGGCGTCGGAGACCTCGGAGACCTCGCCCTCACCGGACCAGGCCATGGTCTGGATGCGGGTACCGGCCTCGATGAGGCGGCGGCGCACGGCCAGGTCGTGGACGATCTCGGCGTAGTACTCGGCGTTCGCGGCGGTGGGCACGGCCTGGACGAGCAGGTGGAGGTACGCGGCGCCGCCGACGCGGGTGATGTCGCCGGACTTGGTCAGCTCGGCGGCGACCGTGATCGGGTCGACGGGCTCGCCCTGCCGTAGATCTTGATGATCGCGTGCTGGATCGTCTCGTGAGCGGGCCGGTAGTAGTCCGCGGGCTTCAGCGGCGAGCCGAGGACGTCGGCGATGGCGTCGCGGCTGAGCATCTGGCCGCCCAGCACCGACTGCTCCCCGTCGAGGTCGTGCGGCGGGACGGCGCGAAAGCTGCCGGGTCCCTCGTCGTCGTGGTGGCCGTTGCGGGCGGTGACTACCGTGGACATTCGATCTCCTGGGTTCGTGGCGGGTGATCGCAACGGGTCGCCCCTGGCCGGGGCGACCCGTCCTCGTTCGAGTCGGGTCAGGCCGTCGCGAGGACGACGGACGGGTTGCACTCGCGGCACTTGCGTGGACTGCCCTCGCGGGGCGTGATCCAGCGGTAGTCCGGCGAATCGCAGTTGCCGCACCACGGCACCGCTCCCCGGACGCGGCCTTCCGGGCCGGCGGCGGGTTGTGCTCGGCGTGCCGGGTCAGGCTGGAGTAACCCAGCTCCGGCAGCTGCCCGGCGAGCTTGGCGACGTGCTCGACCGGCCAGTTCAGCGCCAGCAGCTCACCGGCCTCGGCCCGCAGCCGCTGGACGACCGACCGCATCGGGTACACCCGCCCAGCGCGGCGATGTACGCCGCGACGGCCTGGTCGACCTTCGCCTCCAGCTCGTCCGACACCTGCCGAGGCTCCGGCACCGCAGGAGCTCCCGCAGCAGCAGGCGTGGACTTCTTCCGCGCAGCGCTGATCTCTCTCCTCCGGTCGCTCGGCCACGTCCGCCGGTGCGTCGGCGACGGGCGTCGAGGGAGAGAGATTGGTCTAGTTGATATTGGTCTCGTTCAACCCCTTCCGTGGGGTACGGGACCCCTTCCGTGGGTACGCACCCCTTTTTGGGGTACGGGCCGACCTGCAGTTTTCTGCATCGGCGCAGGTCGCGCCGTACCCCTTCGATGGGGTACGGAAGTCGGAGAGAAGCGGCGCAATGAACGGCTCGACGGGCGGCACCGCGGCCTTGGCCTTCTTCGCGGCCGTGCGGTCCTTGGCGACCTTCTCGCAGTGAGCCTTGAGCGCCTCGCGGACCGCCCTCAGCCAGGCGTCGAACTGGGCCTCGCGCTCCTTGCGGGCGTCGGACGTCTCGCCCTTCGGACCACGGTTCAACGCGTACCAGTCGCTCGTCGACCGCGCGCCCGTGTGGGAGGCCGGCGGCGTCTGGTGGACGACGTACCGGTTTCGCCGCACCAGGCCGATCATTGTGCGCACGACCTCGATCGCGCCGATGACCTCCAGCTGCAGCATGTACTTCGAGACGTGCTCCGGCTTCTGAGCTGGAGGATCCGCGCCAGCGTGGCGAGACCCGGCCAGACCTCGGTGTCGCTACGCTCGCTCGTGTTGATGTGGGCGGACAGCCCCAGTACAGGGTTCGGGCGTCGGAGTCCACGCCGGAGAACAGCACCCAGTCGCCGAGCTGGCTGAACGGGGCGCGTCGGCCGAGGGTGACCTCAAGGGTCTCGTCGAGCTCGTTCGGGTCGGTCGGCTGGTCGCTCACAGTGCCACCGCCACAGCGGCGTCAGACCGGAGCCGGGGACGGTTCAGGGGTAGGGCGTAGGCGTCACGGGGCCTACGTACGCGGCCGCCGACGGTAGCGTCGCGGGCCGTACGGCCGAGGGCCGGAGGGGCAGTGCATGGGGTGCGATCTCTCCCGATCGATAGGGAGCCGCACGTCGGAGGTGCCCGCCACAGCTGATGCAGTGCTTGGAACTACTGCACTTCGCTTGTTAAGCGGGCTAAACTCGAAGACGGTGACCGGGCCCCGAGGGTCGGGAACCCGGCATCAGCCGACGTACGACTCAGGCGCTGAAGGCTTGGTGGGCCAGAGACTGAGTCAGGTTGTTGAGTCGAGGGCCGCTCCTGTTGGCGCAGGGCGGCCCTCGTCGTTACGGGCGCGGGCAGTCATGGCGATCATGGTGGAACTCTTCCGTACGGACGCTGTCGTTGTGTTGTACCGGGTTTCCGGCGCGGATACTCCGAGATCCCGTTCTCTGGGAGGGAACTTGCGAAAGCGTCTCGCCACACGGGTAGCGCGGACCGGCGACGGCGTGTCGCCGTGTGCTGCTGGCCCACTGTCAGTGGGTACGCGTAGCCTGCTGACCATCACAGGCACCTCCTTGGTAGGTGCTTGATCGCGGCGCCGACCACCACAACCGGCGAGCGCGACCGACAGGCCCGCGGGGCCTGTCCGCGTTTCGCGGGTCATTTTCCTCTCCCCGAGCGTCTGGTGGGGTCAGCTCGTCGCTTCCGGCGAGTCGAGGCTCATCAATGGCCCGCGGGCCTGCACAAGGTAGGCGAGGGATGCGCCCAGTTCGCTGTACAGGGCCCCTGCTTGTCGGAGGTCTCCAACTCATGGGCACGGGCCGCCGCGTCGGCAGCACGATTGAGCGCATGAGCGGATACCGAGGGAGAACTCCGGCACAGCTGTGCGCACGGATGGCTTGGGCGATGGCGGCGAGCCCGGCATCGGCAGGAACTGGGCCAGGGCCAGTTGGGGCCGTCGAGATCGTGAGCCAGCCGTCATCGGCGAGTGCCGATAGCAGCTCGTTGACGATCTCGGCGACGGAGAGGCGGGCGGTGCTCATCCGGCGATCCTTTCAAGAAGGGAGGCGACGGGCCCCGACTGCATGTCGAGGCCCGTACCCGGTCAGGCCAGGGGACGGAGTAGCGGAGCTTCCAGCCGTTCGAGAGCACATGCTGGGTGACCTCGACGACCCGGCCGTCCTCAGTACGACCAACGTGGTTGATCGTCAGGACCGAAGCGCCAGTCTGCAGGCCGAGCGCCGCAGCCTCCTCAGCCGTTGCCTCGCGCTGGGCGATGTCCTCGGTCGCCTCGGCGCCCTGGTCGAAGCCCGCCTCGCGCATCCGGCTGATGATGCCGCCGACCCCGGTGTCGACCTGCTCGATACCAGCGGCCCGAGCGACGTCGACGGGAATGTAGGTGTTGGCGAGCTGGATCAGCTGGTCGCCGTCGAACATCTTGCGGGCGCGGACAACGACCTCGTTCTCGTCGCCCAGGAGCGCGGCGACGTCGGTCGGCGCGGCCTCGCGGCGGACGTCGACCTCCGTCCGAGGCGTCCCTCCGCTGCGGCGAAGCTCGGCGTCGTACGCGCCGTGCGCGCCGTTCTCCTCGCGCTGGTTGGCGCGGTACCGGCTACGGGCGTCACGGAGGATGACGCCGTCGGTGTTGATCGTGTTGCTAGCCATGCGAACTTGCTCCCTGGGTTGATGTTGTCTATCTGGTGCCTGTGCGATGAGGACTACGAGCCGATGACCCACTCGTACGCCAGCCGCCATTTCGTGCGCGGCATGACGTGCAGGCAGATCTCGACGATCCGGTCCTCGGCGGTCAATCCCTGATGCGTGATCTCCAGGACCGCCTGGTCTGCTGGGATGCCGAGCCCTGCGGCTTCCGCTTCAGAGGGCCCTCGAACCTCGATCTCCTCGCGCAGGCGGACCTGTGCGTGGCCAGCCTCGGCCAGCCTGGACTTGCTTCCGCCTGGACCGGTGTTCTGCTCCTCCAACCGAGGGCACTGGTCGGCGATGTCGGGTGGGAACCAGGAGGTGGCGAGCTGCACGACCTCGCTGACGTCGTCGTTGTCGGGACGGGCGACGGGCATGATGCGTTCGCGCTTCAGCGCCTTCGTGGCGTGGTGCAGACCGAGGAGGTCGGCGACACGCTTAGGCGGCCGCTCACGGGCGATCACAGTGGGGAGGGCCTGTAGACCAGGCCCAAGCGGCGGATCTCGGCATCGAATGCTCCGACTGCCCCGCGCTCTGACCTGGCAGTCGGAAGGTATCGGCTGGTGCCGTCGCGCAGCACCTTGCCCAGCACGAGGCTGACGTACGTCCCCTTGCCTCGGCGAGAGAACACGAGGCCCTGGTCCTCCAGCAGGCCATACACGTCCCGGGCTGTCTGATAGGCGATGCCCTCGGCAGCCTGCAGCTCAGGAACGCTCGGCAGCGCCGACCCCGGCGGATACACGCCTCGCTCGATCTTCGCCGCGATACTCGCGGCGATCCGGGGCACTTTTCCGGGTTCTCGTTTCCCACGCCTGTCTCCCCTGTCTCCGTCTCGTTCGGAATGGGACTCCTCCCACGACACCATCCAGCATGGCATGTCTAGTTGTCTTCTGAAAGCCGAGACTCTGGGTAACTGTCAATCACTCAGAAAAGTGCAGCTCAGAGGCCCTGATTCATAACGCTTAACTAGACAGGTTGACAGTGATTGAGAGGAGTGAGTTAATCGAACCGCTCGGCCGCCTGACTAGTTAAGTAGGGGTGGAGCTGCAGGGGACGGTCATGTCCCGATGGCGGCCTCGGAACCGGCTCTCTCGCGAGGGATCAGGCTGGGTGGCCGCTCGGTCTTTGAGAACTCAACAGAGTGCTGATTTTCGGGCGCGGCGCCCCTGCCGTCTTACGAGACGAGACGACCCTCTCACCAGCGGATTCCTGGCTGGCGAGGTCTTGAGCGGGAGGTTGCCGCATGGCACCCGAGAGCGGACTCAGAGGGCCCAGGGTTGGGCCGGGGCGCGATTCCCTTCCGCTCACAGCGCCGCCGCAGGGCGGCGCGACCCCGGCACGGCGTTGCAGCGCCATGTGTGCCGGGGTCCACGGATCCACCAGCTAGGAGCTGATCCGCATGACCATCATGCCGTCCGGCCTGCCGCTGAGCCCCACCGGCATCGCCGAGGACATTCAGGACGCGGTCACCGACGTCTTCCCCTCTTCGAGTCGATCCAGAAGCTGGCCCGACTCGGCGTGGGCATCTCCTTCGCCGTGGCGCCCTCGCACATCGTCGCCACGATCAAGGTCACCTCGGACGCGGTGAAGGTTCTGCCGGTGCTGTTGGAGGAGATTGACGGCACCCGCCCGGGCCAGTTGCCCGACGGTCAGCTCGTCGTCACCGGCTCGATGTGCCAGGGACGGTCGTCCTGCGGGTGCTGATCCCGCAGGAGTGGGTGACCCGGAGGAGCTGGCGGTGCTGACCGGCACCGCCACCGTCGCCTCCGACGACCTGGAGGGCCTGCTGTGACGCGCCGGGAGGCGGCCGAGCAGGCCAAGAAGCAGACCACCCCGGCCGCCGAGGACGCCTGCGTGCTGTGCGGCTACTGGCGGTGCCGCTGCGCCGAGATGGCGAAGGGGACCCGCTGATGAGGCCGACGTTGCCGGTTCGGCCGACGCCGCCGACGCCGCCCCCGACGGGTCGTGACCACGACTACGGGCCGAGCGGCCCGTCCGCGGGCGCCCGCATCCGCAGTGACGTTCGTACGCCAAGCCGCCCCGGTCGACCGGCCGGGGCGGCTGCATGTTGAGGAGACACAGATGATCCGCATCGTACGTACGGCTGTCCTGCGCAAGCTCGCGGGTCAGGCGGACCAGGCCGAGGAGTGGAAGGAGGAGTTGCGGGAGGAGTCGGCCAGGTACTGCGGGGCGCTGGAGCGCGCTGAGCGAGCCGAGGCCCACGTCGAGCGGCTGCTGAGGGATTTGGGGCAGGCGCATGCCGACATCGCGTCCGAGATCGTCGCCCGGAAGCAGGACCAGATCCGGCTCCGGAAGGAGGCCGAAGCGACCGCCGCCGCTGTCCGTGAGGACATCGAGCTGCTGCGGAAGGTGGCGGCTGCCTCGGAGACCGGCACCCAGGCGCAGGGGCGGATCGCGCTCGGAGTCCTCCGCACGCTGCTGGAGCGGTCGAAGGCTCAGGCCGTCGAGCGCGGCGCGGCGCTTGATCCGTTCTTTCGGTTGATCGCCGAGTTGCTCGGTCCCGACTCCGCAGGGCGGTCGCGGATGAGGATGCGACTGCCCATCCGGATCGTCCGTACCCGCACGCTCGATGCGCTGTGGGCGAAGGCTGACTGGGCCGACTCTGTGGACGCGCACTACGCGGCCGCGTTGTACGGCCTGCGGGCCGCGCACGAGGACAACCGGCGCGTTCTGGAGCGCCTGGACGAAGTCACTGACGACCTCCAGGTTCACATCCTGCGCGCGTCCCACGCCGACAAGCTGCTGGCGGAGATCGACACGAGCCAGGTGTCCCCGCGGTGGCCGATCAGCTTCGTACCGCCCGCCGGTTCCTGGCCAAGGGCGGGTCAACGGAAGAGGGGTTACCGAATGAATGCCCTGGTCAGCAAGCCAGCGATGGACCTGGAGCGGTTCCGCCGGGCCCACGGCGACGTCCGGACCTGGTCCTCGACGGACTGGGAGGTCTACCAGGTCCTCACGGAGATCGCGCTGGCCCACGGGCCGGTCGGCGGTCTGCGTGACAAGGTCCGCCGCCGGTCGGTGGCGGTGGCCGTGACCGCCTACGCCGCCGCGCTCTACACGGTCATCTCGCTGGCGTCCGCGATCCGCGGACCGCAGCCGGATCGGCTGGACCGGCACCTGGACAAGGTGGTGCACGGGCCCTCCGCCGGGCGGAGACCCGGCTGAGCTACGAGGGTGACCTGTTGTTCCGGCAGCGGATCGTCCGGGCCGGTGGCCGCGTCGTCGACGTGGTCGGCCGGCTGGCCGCCCGCTTCGGTCGGGGCTGAGGACCGCACGCATCAGGCGGCCGCCGGGAGGCGGCCGCCTGCACGAGAAAGGAGTTCGCGTGGCGGCCCGTACCGGCACCCGCAGCACCGGAAGAAGACGACGGCCAAGCCGTCGAAGACGACACCCCGCCGCCGCGCCGTCCGGTTCGCGTGGCGTCCGTGCCGCCGAGCCAGGAGGTGCGGGAGGCGGCGGACGCCCAGCTCGCGGATGTGCGCGACCGGGCGGCCGACTTGATGGACCGGGCCGCCGACATCCTTGACGGCGCGCGCCAGGACGCGGCCGACCAGGCGGCGGAACTGACGCGGACCGCCGAGGACAACGCCCGCCGGATCCGGCGGGCGGCCGCCGCCGATGCCCGGCAGATCCTCATCGAGGTCCGCGAGGCTGCCGGGGAGCGGCTGCGCGCCGCCGACCGCGACGCGCAGCAAATGCTCGACACGGCGCGGGCGGACGCCGGACACGCCGCAGCGGAGATCACGCGGGCCGCCGGGGAGCGGGCCGCAACGCTGCGCCGGGCGGCGGCCGCCGATGCCCGGCAGGTCCGGGCCGAGGCGGCCGATGAGGCCGGAGACCGGCTGCGCCGGGCCAGTGCTGGGGCTGACACGGCTCGCGCCGCCGCCGCCCAGGAGGCCCGGGACCTGCTCGACGCCGCCCGAGTCGACGCGGAACGGGCGGCCGGGGAGATCATGGCGGCCGCCGAGGACCAGGCCCGCACCCTGCTCGCCGAGGCGGAGGAACAGGCCAACAAGCTCGCGGCGCTGCGCCGGTCCACGGCGGAGGCGGCGTACCGCACCGCCCTGGCGGACGCGGCGCGCATCCTCGGAGAGGCCCAGGAGCAGGCGAACGAGACGGCGGCCGCGCACGCGGCCGTCGCCGCCGAGACCGACCTCGCCCGGCGGCGCGCCCTGCTCGACCTGGACGAGGAGTCCGCCGAGCGGCGGGCGGAGATCCAGGAGGAGCTGGAGCGCCACCGCGCGGCGGCCGACGAGGCCCGCGTCGAGCTCGACAAGAAGTTCCGGGCGCTCGGCGAGCAGCATGAGCGCGAGCGCCAGGCGCAGCAGGCCAAGCTCACCGCCGAGTTGGAGCAGATGCGGCGCGGTGCCGAGGCCGAGGCCCGTAAGCAGGCGCAGGCGATCGTGGCCAGCGCCGAGCGGGAGAAAGCCGAGGTGATGAGGGAGGCCGTCGAGGCCGAGGCCCGGGCAAGGCGTTGCAGCGCACCGCCGAGGACGCGCTGGAGAAGGCCCGCAAGGCGGCGGCCCGGAAGACGACGTGGGCCAGGCGCAAGCGCAGCATCTCCCGGAAGCTCTGGGACCTCATGGTCTGGCTCGCGCTGTTCGCCGCGATCGGGCTGGCTGCCACCGGCGAGTACCACCTGGCGCTCATGGTCGGTTTCGGGGCCTGCTCCCGCTGCTGCCCGTGTGCATCGACATCTACTGCGTCGTCGCGTTCAAGCGGGAGAAGGACGTGTATCCGGCGCTGCTGCTGATGTGGGGCGCCAACGTCACGTACCACTTGGTCGCGCCGGAGGCGGAAGGCCCGCCCTTCCTGATCACCTCGGTGGTCACGATGTTCGTGTGCGTCGTGTGGCGGGTCCACAAGCTCATGGACCACCCCACCGAAGCGGACGAGGACGACGTCCCGGACCGGTCCGAGGCAGCAGCCTCAGACCGTACGGCGACCCGGACGCGGACCGTACGGCAGACCGTACGGGCGAGGACCGTACGGGCGAGGACCGTACGGCCCGTACGGCAGACCGTACGGAGCCGCCCCGTACGGCAGACCGTACGGGCCGTACGCCCAGCCCCGTACGGCGCGCCGTACGGGCCGTACGGGAAGGCCCGTACGGGAGTTCGACTCCTGGCCGTACGGACGCTGAGTCCATCGCGATCCTTCGGGCCCTGCCCCGGAGGCCGACGGTTTCGTGAACATCAACAAGGCCCGTACGGAGCTCGGCTGCAATCGCGACCGGGCCGTACGGCTGCTGTCCGAGGCGGGCTGCTGCGTCCCGAAGACGCCGCGAAGCACGGGGCTCGCTCGGCCAGTCCCCGGTCGCCTCGACCGTCCCGTAAGGGACTCGCCGCCGCGCCGTACGCGGCGTGACACCTCTCCGGCACCCGCCGGTGACGGCCGGCCCGCGGCATGGGCCGGCCGTTGCCGCGACTGCCGGATACGCAGTCGACCAGCACCACCGCGGGCCTGGGCCCGCCTCGCCCCGAACGACGGCGGGCCCCAACCCCGAGAGGAGAGCGACCCGTGACCGAGATCGAGCACGTCAAGCCCGACGTCCTCAACCGCGTCCCGGCCGAGTTCCGGCCGCTGCTGAACCTGAATCACCTGACGACCTGGACGCTGGACCGCGAACGCGAGCACGACGAGGACCTGAGCGCGTACCAGGCGGCGCGCGGCGCCTTCCAGGCCGCGCTGCGGACCCAGCACATCGAGGGCGACGGCAAGTTCGCCGCGCGGTGGCGCGCCCGCAAGATCGACAAGCACCTGAAAGCGCTGGTCAAGGCGTCCAAGAGCGCGGCGCAGGCCAACCAGGCCCTGCGCCTGGCCTACGCCGACCACGTCCGCGCCGTTGCGGCCCTGCCCGGCCAGCGGGCCGAGAAGAAGGCCCGGAAGGCCGAGCGCCGCCAGTCCGCCGGAGCCCTGGCGGCCAAGAGCCTGAACAAGACCCGCGCCGCGATGGCCCCGCCCGCGTCCGAGGACGAGGCCGTCAGCGGTGACGGCGCAGGTCAGCCGGGCACGTCGCAGATCCGCGGCGTGAACGACCTGCTCGGGAAGGGGCCTGACCGCATGCCGTCGATCAAGGACGTGCGGGAGGCCCGCCGCCACGAGCACTGGCAGGAGCGGCAGCGCCGCCAGGTGGAAGCGCGCGGCGACGCGGGCCTGGTCGACGCGTGGTGGGACAAGGTCCGCTCGATCTGCAAGGCGCGGGCCGCCCAGGGCGATCCGGAACCGTGGCAGGACCTGGCGCGGACCCTGGAGAACTGGGTGCAGCGCCACAGCAGTGGTGACCGCGCGTAATCGTCATCACCATCATCACCACGGCGGGCGGGCCGGATCGGGGTCCTAGGCGGGCGCCCGGGCGCATGGGCGCGCGGGCGCGCGAGGATCTCCGATCCGGTCACCCTCTGTCAACCCCTGGAGTAGTCGTGTCTGACGACAACCGGAACGACGGAGACAACGTCGTCTCCCTCCGGCGGCGGGGCAGCGGCCCCGCCGGGGCTCCCACGATCCCGGGAGCCACACCCCAGTTCCGCCGCCCCCGGCCGTCGATCCCGTGGTGCCGGACACCGACACGGACGCCGCCGTTGTCCCGGCGCGCTCCCGCCGGTCGGCGACCGACTCGCTGCGGGCCCTCAGCGACGGCCCCGTCCCTGCCGCCCGCTCCCGGGCGGGCCCCGGCCCCGCGGCGACCACGCGCTCCGAGGGCCTCGACGGCGACCAGGACCCCGAACCGCCGGGGCTGGCGGCGCTGGGTCTGTCGACCGTCCTGGCCGTCGCGCTGGCCGCGCTGCGCGGCACGGCGACGGCGCTGCAGGACTGGCGGCAGCGGCGCCTGGACCACGCCGAGGAGATGGCCCGCTGCGCAAGGCGCGTCTCAAGCACCGCCTGGAGGGCGAGGAGGCCACCGCCAAGCACGCGTTGGCGATGCAGGGCCTGCACAGCAAGGCCGCCCAGAACAACCGCAAGGGCGCCATCCCTCCAGCCAGGAGTACGGACGCAAGGCCACGGGCAGCGGGCGCGGCGTGCTGACCGGCGGCGGAGGCGGCAAGGACGCCGACAGCGGGCGGAAGACGAAGCCCACCGCGACCGGTACGGGGCCCGGCGGCAAGCCCACCGCCAACGGCTCGGTCAGCGGCAAGGACACGGGGCCGAAGCCTCACGGCAAGGACAGGAAGGACAAGGACAAGGGGACGGCAGGAGCGGCTCCGGGCGGGGATCAAGTCCCCGTCCGACGGGAAGGCGCCCGCTCGCACGCCTCCAGCCCGCGATGGAACGGGCCCGCGGCCGTCAGGAGCGGGCGGCCGCCCGGCAGGACGCGAAGGCCCAGCGCCGCGCGGACCGCCAGGCGGCCCGGCTGGAGGGCCGGGCCAGGACCGGGACGCGGCCCGCGGGCTGGAGACCACCTCCCGGGACGCCCGGCGGGCGGTGAAGGACAAGATCCGCGCCGCTCGTCTGGAGGCGAGGGCGGCCCGGCGGGCCAAGGACCGGACGCCGCCCATGAGCGGAAGACCGCGTCCCGGGACGCCCGGCGGGCGGTGAAGGACAAGAACCGCACCGGCCGTCTGGAGGCGAAGGCGGCCCGGCGGGACGCGGACCGCGAGGCCAAGCGACAGAGGAAGGAGGAGGCGGCGGCCGACGGCGACCGCACCACGCTCGGCCAGGCCGCGGTCAGGAGTCGCGGCGCCGGTGGAAGAAGCGCCGGAAGAATCCCGATCCGCCGGTGATCAGCAAGAGCAAGAAGCGGCGGAAGAAGAAGGGCAAGAACGGCAAGGGCAAGGAGGAGGGCGGCGGTCCGGCCGGCCACGAGGAGCGCGGTACGGCGGGCGCCGACTGGGCGTTCTGGGAGCCGCCGCCGCGGCGAGCGGCGCAGCGCCTACGACTCCATGCGGGAGGCCGCCGGGGCACCGAGTGGACGGTCGAGTCCATGCACGTGCCGGGCTCGCAGGCCCGCCGGTGGGAGCCGGAGGCCGTGACGGCCGGGCGCGGTCCCTGCCCGCCGCGCCGTCCGCCAGCGCACCGTCCCCAGCACGACCACGCCCTCCGCCGGTACCACCACGAAGGGAGCGCGCGTGAGCGCAGCACCGGTATCCATCCCCGGCACGCGGACCACGGCGGCCGCCGAGCATCTGACCGAGGTGACGCTGGACGACGTCCTGGACGCCCTGGCGGACTCAAGGACGAGTGCCTGACCACCTACGACGAGTGCGCGGTCCTCGCGGACAAGGCCGTCAAGATCCGTGACGCGCTGCGTGAGATCGCCGTCGAGCTCGCCGAGCGCAACAACGTCATCGGCCGTCTCACCTCGGCGGCGATGAACCGGCTGGCGGAGTCGATGGACCTGCTCAAGAGGAAGGCCGAGCAGATGCGCACGGAGTCCTTGGTCGCCTCGGAGGCGGTCGAGGTCGCGCACGACGAGATGCACGACGCCTACCGGCCCGTGCAGCAGGCCGCGCTCGACGCGGGCCTGAAGATGCCCTCCGCCCGTATCCACAACGAGGACTGATCATGGGATCCGACCTGGTGCCCTACGCACCAAGTTGCCCGCCAAGCGCGGCGGGCGGCTGTCCTTCCTCTCCGTCACCGCCAAGGTCGTCGTCCTCACCGCCCAGGCCCTGGCCCTGAAGGAGGGGCTGCACGTCCTCAGGCGGCGGATGGAGAAGGACGCGGACGACCACGAGCGCATCGCGGAGATGTGCGCCGAGGCGGAGGTCGAGCCGAAGTTCACCGGCCTGATCACCGAGGCGTCCGTCGCGCTGCGCAAGGTCGCCGAGGCGTCCGGCGGACTGGCGAACGCCGCCGACGACATGGAGGTCAACGCCCGGGCGTTCGGCGACGCCCACGAACGCGAGTACCGGGGCGTGTACGAGACGGTGCAGACCTCCGGGGTGCGGCAGGCGAAGGCGGGCTTCTACCGCAAGCGCAAAGGCTGACCCGGAAGAAGAGACCAGCGCAATACCGGTCAGACCTGTTGGGACTAACAGGTCTGACCAGGAGGGCCCGGCGGACGCCGCCGGCCCCTTCCCATACCGAGTTCCCGGACGGGAGAAACACGTGACGACTGAAATCGAGAAGGCCGCACCGGCCGAGGTCGCCCCGACCAGGGGCTCACCCGCAGGCAGGCCCGGCGCCTGGCCGTCGCCGAGCGCGTGCTGTACGGCGCGGCCGGAACCTGGGCGGCCGCCGGACCGGCCACCGACGTGCCCTGGTGGGCGCACGGAACCGTCGTGCTCACCGGCGTGCTGGCGGGACACCGCGTGTGGCGGCGGGCCGCCGACGGCGGGCCCGGGCTGCTGATGTCGGTCTACCGGACCCTGCCGGTGCTCGGCTGGTCCGGCACCTACACCGCGGGCCTGCTCTCCCCGGTCCTGCACTACCCCAACGGCTGGCCGCTGCTGGCCGCCGGCGCCTGGACGCTCGGGATGATCGTGGCGACGCCCTGGACCCGGTCGCTCGGCCTGCGCCGCGTCATCGAGCAGCTGCCCGAGCAGGCCGCGGACCAGGGCGCCGTCGTGCAGGCCGCGCCGACCACCTTCGAGGGCCACGTCGCAGCGATGTGGGCGGACTCCCGGCCACCGGGGAGACCCGGCTGGAGAACATCCACCGGGACCACCCCGAGCGCGCCGACTTCGACGCCCTGATCCTCGCCCCGGCCGGGCAGGCCGTGCCCACCACGGTCACCTCCCGCGCGGTCGCCGCGGTGTACGACGTGCCCGAGGCGTGCGTGACCCTCACCGGCGTCCCCGGCTACGGCCCCGGACGCATGGCGCTGCGCGTCGCCCCGTCCGAGATGACGGCGAAGGCCGCCGCGCAGGGCCTGGCGTTGCTGTGGGAGGAGAAGGTCTCCGGCCCGAACGGGGCCGCCCCGGGCATGGAGATGGTCGACCACCGGCTTGACACGGAGCTGGGCGTCCTGCGGGTGCGGGTGGCGGCCGCCGACGGGGAACTGATCAGTCTGCCTCGCCGCAAGCTGGCCGGGCGCTGAAGGTCGACGACCCCGACCTGCTGATGATCGAGACCGACGGCTTGGCCCACGCCGTCGTCACGGTCTACCGCGAGCACCCGCTGATCAACATCCGCGAGGCCACCGCGGAGGATCTGACGATGGGGCCCGACGGGCGGATCGCGGTGGGCCTGCGGCACGACGGCCGCCCGTTCAAGATGCCGCTGTACGACCCGGAGATGGGCGCGCTCACCGACCTCGTGGTCGGCGCCATGGGCTCGGGGAAGTCCGTGTTCCTGCTGACCGTGCTGATCGCCGAACGCCTCAGCGGCGTGGTCAGCCTCGTGGCCGACGCCCAGTCCGGCATGTCCTGCCGGAGGCCAACGGCCGGGTCCGGCACTTCGGCGCCGGTCTCGCGGCCATGGGCGCCACCCTCGCCGCGGCCTGCGCGGTCGCCGACTACCGGGAGAAGGTCAGCGCCGCCAACGGCTGGGGATCCTTCGTCCTGGGCGACCCGTGGCGGCTGGTGAACGTCACGCTGGACGAGATCAACCTGGCGATCGGCGAACACGCCATCTGCCCGCCGGACTTCAGCAAGTGGATCGTGGCGATGATCGCCCGCCTCCAGCAGACCGGCCGCAAGTTCGGCTTCGGGATTCGGTTCGCCGGACAGTCCATTCACGTCGCCGACCTGGGCGACGCGGAGAAACTGCGGGCCAACGCCCGCCAGGGCACCGTCTGGATGGGCCGGGTCAACTCCACGATGACCCAGTCGATGGCGACCGACATGGTCAGCGACGGCACGGACGTCACCCCGATCAAGCGGTTCTTCGGCTCGGTCTCCGAGGAGCTGGAGGCCGCATGGGACGGCAAGGAAGTACCGCCCGGCCCGATCACCGCGGGATGGCCTGGGGCCTGCAGGGCGGCCGCGCCACCTTGATGCGGGTCTTCAAGGCCCTCAAGCGGAACAAGACCTACCCCCACCTGATCCGCCTGTTCGAGGCCGCGCCGCAGATCCCCGGCTTCACCCCGGAAGAGGACGCGGTCTTCAAGACCGTCTACGCCGACGCCCTCCACGCCGCCGAGGGGCTCCTGGCGGGCGACGACGGCTCGGACGACGACGAGGAGGGCGGCGGCAAGGGCCGCAAGCGCAAGAAGGCCGCCCCACGTTCACCGCCGACGCCTACCCGGCGCCCCCGGCTTCCCTGCGCGACAAGATCCTGGGCGCCTTGGCCGACGGCGCGCCCCGCCGCACCCGCGAGATCCGCAGCGAGGTCGGTGTCGGCACCCGGACGGCCCGGCCGCGGGAAGCGTGGACAACACCCTCTCAAGCTTGCCTCCGAGGGGCGCGTCGCCAAGGCCGGACACGGCTCCTGGGTGCTCCTCCCCAGCTCCTGACCCGCCGCCCGGTGCGCGACCGGGGCCCGCACCACGCACCGGGCCCCGGCCCCCAACGACCCAACCAAGGAGACCCGACCGTGCACGACCACCAGCCCGGCCCCCGGCTCAGCGCCGCCGAGGCCGACGACGCGGCCCGCCGCCTCATCGACGACGCCTACCGCCCGGCCGTGCCGACGTCGTACCGCGACCCCAGCCCCTCCCGCTATCGGCACCGCCCCGCCCGTGCCGCAGCCCGGCCGGCCCCCGATGAGCCAGAAGGCCACCGACGCCAGCGGCGTCATGCTCGCCGCGAGCATCGCCTCCGTGCCCCTGGGCGGCTCCGCCTCCCTGGTGCTGTGGACCCTGGGCCACGTGGACCCGGTCGTCGTCGGCATCGTCGCCGCAGCACCCGTCGCCGCCCTGTGCGCCCTGTGCCGCGTCCTGAAGAGCGTCAAGGCCGCCCGCGAAGCCGCCCCGCCCGAGCACCACCACCACTACAACGGCCCGGTCACCCAGGACCACACCAACATCACCACCACCACGCGCGGCGTGATCGCCCGCACCGACCTGCGCCGCCCCTGAGACCGGCTCTGAGCCGACTCAGCAGGAGCGCCACGGCCGTGAACAAGACCAACCGACCCCACACGCGCAGACCAGGAGCTGACGTGGACACCGAGGTCTTCGAGACCATCCGCTACACCGCCGACATCATCGTCGTCACCCGCGACCGGCAGGTCCTGCTGATCGAGCGGGGCTGGGACCCTACGAGGGGTACTGGGCCCTCCCCGGCGGCCATGTTGATCCTGGGGAGACCAGCCGTGAGGCGGCTCGCCGAGAGTTGGCCGAGGAGACCGGCGTACGCGTGACGCCCGAGGCCCTGCACCAGCTCGGCACGTGGGACCAGCCCGCTCGCGACCCCCGCGGCCGGTACGTCACCGTCGTCTACCTCGTCACCGTCCCCACCGGGACTCCCATCGTGGCCGGGGACGACGCCCGCACGGCGCGGTGGTGGCCGCTGGACGCCCTGCCGCCCCTCCTCGCGTTCGACCACGCCGACATCCTCGCGGCCGCGGCGCGAACGATCTGAGACCACCACGGCAGCTACCCCGCAGGCCACCACACATCAACCCTGTTAGGCCCAACAGGTCTAACAGGGTGTTTGTCCGTCCGAGAAGGAGGAACCATTGGACCTCGAACGCCCCGCCCTGTACGTCCTCATCGGCCCCGGCGGCAGCGGCAAGAGCCGCGTCGCCGCCGCCTTTCCCGCAGCTGGCGGCTGAGCCTTGATCTCTGCCGTGCACGGATCGCGGACTCCGCCGGGGACCAGGCGGCCACCCGGACGCGTTGACCGTCTTCGACGCGGTGCTCGCCGGCCGCCTCGCCCGGGCCCTGCCGACCGTCTTGGACTGCACCAGCACCGAGGCCGCCGTCCGCACGGGCCTGGTCGGCCGCGCCCACGCCCACCGCATGCCCGCCGTGGCGATCGTGGTCCGCACTCCGCTG